>JAPXLT010000050.1:0-21278 GCA_033809415.1 Lentisphaeria bacterium | reverse complement strand
GGCTCTGACGGATGAAATTACATGCAGATTGGCAGTCTAGTTGGTTGTTTTATCTGACAGATCGGCGGATTGGCATAACGTATTACGCCGTAGGCGTTTACCCATGCTTAACCCCAGGCCTGGGGTGAGGAACCCACCCAAAGACAGTGCCTTGTAAAGGCACCACAATCAGACGGATCATCTTGACAAGTGATTGTATGCCAATGACTTGGAGATTGCTTTTCTGAAAAATCTTGCACAAAAAAGAAGATTTTGAGGGATAGTAGCGCGGAAACTTTATAGGGTTGTTGCTTTGGCGAAATTCTTTTATGCCAAGGTGGTTCGGCTTTACAGCTGCTTCTATTGCAACTGGAAATAATGGTATTTTTCCGGGTTCTGACCACCAGCAATGCCTGGTGTCAGCTGCATCCAGTAAATGGCGCCCTGACCCTTGGCATCGGCATCCATAACAATTACGTTGTAGGCAAATATGCGTCCCTTGACAGCCTCGATCCCCAGGTTCTTCCATGGCAGCGTCACCTGATAACTGGTCTGTTTCTTCGCCTCATCTCGTGTTGCCTGCATTCCCTGCATCGATGTATGAAGCAACCCCTTGTCAGGAGACAAATGGCAGAACAGTCCTGCTCCTTCGTGACTTAGCCCAAAAGAAAACAGGGAATCGTCATCAAACAATCCGGTTTTTCCCTGTAGTGCCTTGACTTTTGCATCACAGTTAGGATCAAAGGCAAACTGCACACAATCTTCCGCCCAGAGGCGGTGAACAGCACTTTCATTGCAGTGGATGTCATCCGTAACCTGGTACGAAATATATAGGTTGTCAGCATCATATCCCATCCGCAGCTCCAAAGAACAATCATCAGGTCCAGTCCACAAACGATTGGCATGATAATCGATGTTGTTCAAATGGAGTTCCGCATGATTCAGCACGGCAATGGGCGGCAAGGAGAGTACTTCATTCATGCCATTGGCAACAGGAGCAATGCCGTGTGTCGTCAACGTATTCTGAATGGAATATTTGCGTCCCTTGGTCGTGGACGCCACTCCTTTCAATTCTCCCTTTGCCACCATGGCAAGGGCGTGCTTTGAAATCAAAGTCTGCACAGCATTGGGCGCAAGTTTCAGCTTTGTTTTTTCGTTCAGGAATTCAGCTGTCACTTCCAAGGGATTCGGGGTCAGGTTCTTCAGCAACAACTGGACCTGCCCATCCTGCCCGACATTGAACTCGCCCTCGATTTCCGGCAGGGAGATATCCGCTTCCTTGAGCATCGCCAGAACTTGTTGCGGGGAGTCTTTCGTATAGCAGAAAACAGGCGCCGCAGTAAGAACGAATTCCCGTCCCGCATGGGGGAATTGATTTCCCTGTACGTCTCTGCACTCCATATCGCCGGGGAAATCGGCCAGCATAGTGGCTGAATCCTCGCCGCTGTGCCAAAGAACCAGCAAAGTTCGCTTGTCGGGCATCGTAAAGACATAGCCCTGGATGGCGCGATGCAGTTCCGGCTTTTCAACAAAGGTTGCATTGGCCATCAATCGCGCCGTGCCCGCGTATGCGGCCGCCGAGGGACGCGGTCCGTTAGGGGCGAACATTCCCCAGTCCTGAACCTCTTTGTGTGTAAAACTGGTCCACTTGTAATACAGCCAATGTTGCACTTCAAGGCTCTTGATGATGACATACTCCCTGGAAAGTACATTGGCCATATCCCGTGCGTATGAGGAGCCAATCGGCAATGAGCGTTTGATGGTATATCCCTTCTCATCGACAGCCACAATGCTCTTGCCGTCTTCCTTGACAATCCGCAATGCCTCCTGCAGCATTTCCCGTAGCATGCCGTCTTCCGAATTGACCGGCTTGAAGCCGGGGCCATAGGCCTGCGGGGATGTATATTGATCCAAGCCAACGCCATCCAGGACTTTATGAAGCCCCTTGTTCTTCCACAGTTCCCGCATCACAGGATAGCGTGGAATCGCACGGCCATCTGCGCCGGAGCAACCAATGCCAACTATCGTGGCGTCCGGGGAAATCTCCTTGACAATCAAGGCGGTACGGCGGGAACGCTCGAGATATTGCGTTAATTCGTACGGGCGGCTGTCTTTCAACAGATTAATCTCTGCACACAAAGCCCAATGGTGAATATCCTCCTTGTACCGGTTCACTACAGCACGAACAAATTTATCTGAATCGTTGTAAAAGGCCGCCGTATAGGGATTGGGAGGGTTCTCCTGGGTGAAAATCTTATTGATGGGGTCCCTGTAATGACGGGCCACAGCCTTGCTTCCCATCGAAAATCCACCGCAAATTTTCAGTCCCGCCTTCTTGGCGGCTGCCACTGCTGCGTCATAATTTTTCCATTCATATTGTCCCGGAGCCGGCTCGCCCAGGATCCACTCGAAGAGAATTCCTTTGGTTCCCACGCCCAGCAGGCGCATGCCTTCTGCTTTCGCCACTGTATCTGTGAAAAAGGTAAATCCAAAGACAGGGTCACGTTCGGCAGGCACTTCATCCACAACAAGAATCGAGAACTCCTGTTCTGCCAGATTCAAATCCGCCTGCCGTTGCAATGTCACCTCGTAGAAACCAGGGTGTCCCACCAGCTGAGGGAAAGTCATCTCAAAGGGAGTTACCGTCATGCCGGGCAATTCCAACGGACAAGTCATTTCCGTCACCTCCTTGCCCCAGTAGTCTCTTATCACGAACTTCAGCATAAAGCGCTGCTTCTCAGGAAAGGTGCTTTTCAACAGGATGGTCGCCTTGGGAGTTTCCCCTGCGGCATATAAACTGTCATGGTCAACGCCATGCAGTTGTATTTTCTCGACCGTGAGTTCCCGTGTGGGATAAAGCAGCGTCTCGAGGCGGATTTTGCGGATGGAGATTTCCAGGTCACGGGGGGCGGGGTTGAACAGGCGGAAGATAGCACGCATTTCCTTGGTATCTTTTTCCAGTCCCATGGGTTCGCAAGCCACTTCCACATAGCCGTCCGTATCGGTCTTTCCGGTAGGGCGTGCATTATATTGAATGGATTTTACTTGGGGACTATCCTTGTGCAATACCGAGACACTCCAGGAATTTCTCGCATCGTCAGGTGCTTTTACCCAGGCAGAAAAACGGTGCCGTTGACCATCCATATCTGTGATCCGGATAGGCTGCATGACCGCTGCGAACTCCCCCTTCTTGACCGAAAAGTCCAGACTTTCTTTCCCCGTCTTCGGCGTTGTTGCCGGTCCATACCAGTCCAAGATCACGTATTCACTGCTCATCAAATTAAAGCCGGAGGGTACCGCCAGCGCAGGGTCCATCTTCGCAATGTTCGTTTTTTTCACTTCCTCCAGCTGCTTTGCCTCCGCCTTTGCGTCCAGCGCCTTCAAGGAAACGTTGTCCACAAGAAACAGTCCTTGGGCATCTGTCGTCGTGGTGATATAAACTTTTCCTTTTCGCTTGGTGGGGTCCTCTGGCGCCTGGAACTCCCGATGATATGTTGTCCATTCAGAATTCGGGCCGTCCTTCCAGCAGGCAGGAGTATTTACCGAAGCCGGATCAGGTTTGACATCATTCAATGCAATGTAACAGATGCAATATCCCTTGGTGACATTGCGGGACTTCATCGAGACGCTGAAGACAAACCTATCTTCGCCTTTCGGCAAGGTGATGGGCTGCCAAAGCACCGTCTTGAACTCAGGCGTGCACTGCATCTTGATAGACGCCGTGCCCGCGCCGGGCATGTCAGTCTTCTCCAATTCCGGCACCTTGTTATTCGGGATCCAAGTCGCTACCTCCCAGTTGTCCAGCCCCTGCTCAAAATCGCCATTCAAGATCAATTCTGTTGAAAAACAAGCAACAGTCAGCAGCCACAATCCAAGCAATAACTTCTTCATAATATCTCCTTAAGGCGAACTATCCTCTTTTGGCAAATTCGATCGCGGCTTCCCGCATAATCTCTTCTGCGGGAGGCGCTGTCACAGAACAGATGCTCTCATATCCGCCATCGCGAAATTCTTCTCCAGGCGCAAGATACATGGCTGTTCTGCCATGTTCTGTGAGCGTCACCAGATTCTCTTCGGGAAGGGCTTTGCAAACCGCCTCGCCTGTAGTCCAGAAGGTCTCTCCGGGAAATGCCAGCAGTTTCCACTGATTCAACCGCAGCAATCCGAGTTCAATATCAATGAATCCACGCAATTCTTCCGGAGGAACTCCCTGGCGGTATTTTTCCTGCAGAAAAGGCAATGTCGTGTTGAGGCGTTCTCTTTCCAGCCATTGTTTGCGTTTTGGTAACGACTCGAACGACGGCATTTCCATGGGGAAGTCAACACGATTGGCAAGCACTTCCGTACGCACCGGCAAGGGAACTTTCAGCATATCGGAGTGTGCCGCCAATGGTTCGAAGGGGATCGTTGCCAAGGCATTCATTCCGGCTTCTATCATCTGGACTGCATAGCGCTTTTCCACTCCTGTCGCCTTATCCGGCCAGGGAAAACAGGCGGCAAGATCACCACAGGGACCATTGAAAAACACCGATTTCCCACCAAACCGGCTTTCCAGCTGTTGACGGACATGCCAGGGATAATCGCTGGAATAGTAGCTACCATCCCGTGACGACCTCATTGTAGCGTGCATGGCAAAACGGGAAATCGTCCCCAGGGGAGCATCAGTCTGCGCATCCTGAAATTGCATCAGGAAAAAATTGGGGTCTCCTGGCTGAAACTCGGGCGCATTTACCCTCTTGCTGGGCTTCCATCCAACATGGACCAATGTTCCTTTGCGCATGCAGTCAATAGCATTTTCCAGGAAACCGGCAACCGAACGATGTTCACCCATATCCACACCGCCGAAACAGGTCCAGGTGCTCTCAAATTCCGGAATATAAATTCGCCGATGGTAATTTATTCCATCTGGCATTTGAATCTGAACGCCACGGGCGACAGCAGGCCGGGCTGTATGTTGTGCCTCCTTGACTGCCTGAGCCGCCAGTTCCGCCAGGACTGGGAGGTTAACCTCGACATCCGCCCCGTGATTATGGGTAGTCAAAACATGAATCTGTTTCCAGGGAACCTGGCGGGCAGCCGCTACGGCATCTTTGATAGCATTGATGCGCTCAAGGTTGAAATCCATGAAATCCAGGACAACCCAGACGGACTCGGGGGTTCCGTCCGGACAGCCTATATATAACGCCCGGGCTTCAATGCGCTCTTCAGCAAAACTGCGATCTTGGGGCAAAGCCGACGCCAGGTCGGCTGCCCCAAAGCCAATATGAAACGCTTTCGACATTTTATTTAGCCTTGTCCAAAAGGGATTTTTTTACCACGAACCACACAAACAGGCACGAAAATTTTTGTGCTACTATTGCCCAAAATCTTCTTTTTTGTGAAAGATTTTCTGAAGAGAAAGCTCCAAGTCATTGGCATATAAGCACTTCTCTGTCTGATTGTGGTGCCTTTACAAGGCACTGTCGTTGGTGGGTTCCTCACCCCAGGCTGAAGCCTGGGGTTAAGCATAGTTAAGCGCCTACGGCGCAAAGCATTATACCGATCCGACTGATCTGACCGATCCGTCGGAGAAACCAATAGGCCAGATCACAAATTCGCGTGCCATTCCATCCGTCAGAGCAGCAACCCCTATAAAAATTTTCGTGCCTTTTCGTGCCTTTTCGTGTCTTTCGTGGTTAAAAACCTTAGACGCGATCTATTTAGAACCATTTCCACAAGTCTTTGTAACCAGCGCTAGTATAGGGATAATCCGGGGTTCCGCGATACAGCATATTGGTATTGAAAGCACCATTGTATTTCAGAGACTGTTCTTTGTGAGAGCTGGCATGCCCATCCGCAAAAGTGCCATTAAATGCCGTTTTACTTTTATGTCGGCAAGCAACATATGCGGGATATGCTATCTTGCTGTCGTCTGGGTCCCTCAAGTCAGCAAGGCACAGAGCCTCGCCGGGATACTTCAGCCTTGTTTCACGATAAGCGTTAATCACCTTGCCAGTATTCCAATAACCATTAACCCGTCCATTGGGCGCGTAGTGGGTATATTTAAAACCGGCGACACTGGTAGTCGCGAATGGGATCGGCTCGCTGGGGCAGGTAAACAGCTTTTGTATGCCAGTCATACCTGCCAGGCTTTGCATGCCATGCAAAATCTCATTCAGATGTCTATACCAGACATAATCATACGAATCACTTGTTAGATTCGGCAGCAGCCAACCATCATTTTCATCCGTATATATTCGCATTCCTAATCCCAGCTGCTTGACATTATTCATGCAACTCATATCCTGCGCATTTGCACGTGCCTTGCCCAAGGCAGGCAACAGCATGGATGCTAAAATTGCGATTATCGCAATGACGACCAGCAGTTCAATTAATGTAAAAGATTGCTTTTTCATTGTGTTTCCCCTTTGTCAATGCTTTTGAATCTCAAAAAAATCACAACTCTTGAATCATCTTCTCCATTTTGTCACAATATACAGGGTACAAGGAAGTCTCACCATCATTCGGTGTCATAAAATCCTTCGGGAAGCTGTCTGACATTTTCCGCATTTTTAGCAAGGTCTTCTTCAAGAAGTCTTTTTCTGCCAGGGAAGGAGTTTTGGCGTAGCGGAAGAAGCCACCCATCATCTTGCAGAAGACCTGACCAAAGGCCAAAGTCCTAGTCTGTTGAATCAACTCATCCTGCAAAGGCTCGCGACGGGTGAGGGCAGCAGCATCCTGAATCAAGGCGAGTCCCTCTGCCGTCAGGGCATCCAGTTTCTCCCAGTACTCGATATGGTCCTGCAAGGTTCGCTGCCAACGCAAGCCCACCCGCTTGGTTTCCGCAGGGAATGGAGGTTTGGTCTTGTCCATCACACGGTCCATCATGGCATGTTTATAAATAATGCTCAAGGGATAGGCCAAGTGTCTTTTGACATAAAGCTGCAGATACTGGAACATCTTTTCTCCCGCCTTCTGGCCGTAAATCAACTGGCAGGCTTTTGACAGCCAGCCGTCCGGCTTCTGATGCCGCTCTTCCACACTGCATGTATGATTGAGTTTATCGCCAAGCAGAGCAAGTGAAGACTTATGATCATACTTGCGGGGGTCCACCGTTTCGCCGCCTTCATGGTAATCCAGGTTCCAGGTGCACTCGCTGTTGAACAGCTGCTGGGGCCGCTGATAAATGACACCGGAAAACGTAAACACCCCTTGCGCTCCTTCAAAGAAGCTGCACATCTGCGTCATCGAGGAGAAAGAGGCATTTTCGCCATACAAGGCGCCGCCGCCAACAGCAAAAACCATGATTTTCTGGGCAGCGCCTATTTGCTTGAATTTGTCAGCAAGCTCCTTGATGCGAAGTTTCCCGTTTTCACCGACATATTGCTCCCGTGGCGTGAGATATACGTTGTCCTTTGTCTTCATAGCCTTGGCCACATTGCACCAGACATTCATCACGTGCCCCCAGGTCTCATCGTTATCATAAACATTTCCGTAGCAAGGAGACACCAGCCACAGGCTGCAATCCCGCTCAGCATCGTAAAACTTGTTTTTCACCCCTTTCCTGGCTTCCCCGAAAGAATCATATCCGTGAGCAATGGCACCTGCGCCGCCATCCAATGCATCTGCGGCATTGTTGGGCCATTTCTTTCGACACTCGGGGCAACGCAGACTCCAGAACAGCTCCCACTCGTTGTGATAATCCGAAATATCCTCATGGTGAATATACATGCCGCCAGGCTCGATGGCCTTTATGAATTTCCGTGCGTCCTTCACTCTCTGCTCCCACAATTCAGGATTGCTGCGGCAAGTGCCATGTTTTCCTGTTTCCGGCTTATTCGGATTATTTATTCCGCAAATGTAATCTTGCTTCACCGAGCATCCTGCTCCGGGGACGAAGGCATGGCCTTCCCCCAAATAGGTCTCCCCGCCCCAACCGCCGTATGAGATTCCGTAAAGGCAATAAATCAAACGGACGCCGCGCTTTCTGGCGTAGCGATTCAGCATCCGCATGTCCTTGGCATATTCGGGCCAGCAGTCAGTATCCCATGTGATTCCATAGCAGAAAATCCCGTTGTAACGGGAGGACAGTGCAAAGTCAATTTCAAATTTCCAGCGTCTCAGGAAGGCAGCCCGACCATCTCCCCAGTCCAAAGCGGAACGGCAGGCTTCTGCGCAAAGCAGCGGACGCGCCGCCACACGCCACTCCGTGTCAGGATAATCCACGATGTCGCAGCATTGGAAAGTGGCAGGCGCAATCTTAAGCTGGCGCAAGGTCTGCAACGCATATAATGCCCCTATCTGTGTATTGGCGGCAATGCTGATTCCCTTTGGGGTGACCGTCAGATGATACGCCTGTTCAGGTACTTTCGGAACCTTGACCAGTCCGGGACGAACCGTCTTCTTCAATGCAACTGGCCGGCGACCAAACAGTTTCCGGACAACACGGCCAAAGACGCCATCAAACCCCAAAGGCGCTTTATCGGAATCCTGTCCCGATACCTTGTATACGCCATCAGAATAGGTCATTTGTTTCGGCTTGGGTGAAAGAAAAATTTCTGACATTTGCGAACTCCTCGAATTAAACCGTGTCCAAAAAGGATTTTTTAACCACGAACCACACGAAAAGGCACGAAAATTTTTATAGGGGTTGCTGCTCAGACGGATGGGATGGCACGCGAATTTGCAGTCTAATTGGTTGTTTTATCTTGACTGAAAAAACAAGAAATCGAGTGATAGTACGAAAAATTTCCGCGCTTTCCGTGCTTTCCGTGGACAAAAAAAGATTGTGGCGGTCTCAGTCTGCACCAAGGCTTTTGGTCATTCTGCCCATCCGACTCCGACGTAGTATGACAGTGCGTTTTGTGTGGTGTCCACTCGTCCGAATTGGCAGATGATCGGTTCTGTTGCCTGGATGGCAAGTGCGTATTGGGTCAGCGGTGGGATTTGCGCTCCTCCGGTTTCCTCCTTGTTGTCCAGGCGTATTGCGATGATCCTTTCGGCAGGCACCTGCACGGTGAAAGGCGGCAGCGGTTCGCGGTCGCTGAAATACACCGTGACGACTGCCGTCACATCCACTTTTGACGGATTGAAGAACATCAGTGCCTCATGAGCCTCCATGGGGCCGTTATTGACCTTTTCCGGCAGGTAGCCATCAGCAAAGTACCAGTTTTTCTTTCCAGCCATAATCAGACTCCTTTTGCTACTAGTCCACGGATCAGGGGTGTCAGCGAGCGCGGGCCTTCCTCAGTGATGACAAAGCCTTCTTCGATGCGGTTCGAGCCGGCGGGGCAGCCCCACAGGGAAATATCGCTGTTGACGCACATATTAGCCTCGAAGGGATAGGTGGCGTTTTCATCCGGGTACGGGCTTTCGGCTTCAGCCAGCCCAATCCCGTGCATGGGCGGATACAGATCGTACTGGGTCATGTTGTGCTTGGCGAAGACCGCCTTCACCGCCTTGACCATTTCGCCGGAAATCACCCCGGCCTTCAGGTATTTCTGCTGCAAGTTTGCCGCCTCGAAGAGGACATTCAGAAAGCGTTTCTGCTCGTCGGAGGCCTTGCCGATGACAAAGGGGTACTCGACGGTAGACACGTAGCCCTGGTACTGTACGGCCATGGCCGCCATCACCATTTCACCGGAACGCATGATCTTGTTGGTGGCGCGCCCGATGACCGTCTCGGTGCGCTTGCCGGAGCCGAACACCATGAAGTTGACGTCTTCGGCACCGGCCATGCGGGCTGCGCCTTCCGCCGCGCCAGCCGCCATCGTCTCAGGATTGCCGTCAACGGCATATTCGAGAAGCTTCTTGTACCCTTCACAGGCTTGCCGCCCCGCTTCCGCCAGGCAGGCGACTTCATTGGCGGATTTGATCAGGCGGAGCTTGAACATCAAGGGGGCGGCATCAACGATCTCCGCTGACGGCGCCGCATTTTTGATGCGTTCGAAGATCGGCGCGGGGATGTCCCATAGGCCGACGATCCCCAGCTTGCGCCCGCCCCGCAGCGCTTCCTGAATCACGTCTGACAACTTCCGGAACGTGCTCAGGGGATAATCGATCTCTTCCGGCACGGTGACGCAGGCGAATTCCTTGACATTGCAGTAGTTCTCCCAGACCGACATCTCGCGGGCGTAGGTTTCGCCTTCCGGCGCACCAACCAGAGTCGGCGGGCCGGACTTGGGAATCAGGCACACGGCCCGTTCGAAGATCGGCCAGAAGTTGCAGACATAGCGCAGGTTCTCCTTGCGGTATTCATCGCCATAGACCAGGATCGCATCCGGTCCGTTGGCGGCCATCTCAGCCTGAAAACGTTCGATCCGGCTGACGAATTCACTTTTTGGGATGACAATGCTCATTTTTCATTCTCCTCTAATAAGTCCATGCAATATTGGGCGAAGATGCCATCACGTATCCAAGGCAGGTTTTCATCGGGCAGCGGAAGGTCCAGCAACCGCAGCAGATCCAGCCCGATGACGGCATTGCCGACCGGATTGAGATGGAGGGGGTCCCGCATCAACAGGCGATAGGCTTTTACATTCGCCAGCCGTAGCCGCTCCCAACGGGTAAAGTTGTCATTGATCATTTCACCGGCGACTTCGCGAATGATGTCGGTGTACTTCTGGTAGTTTACAGCCCAGTCCGGGCGGGTCTCACAAAGTTTTTCCAGGTCGGCGGAGTAATAAGTCTGGAAAAGCACCTCTCCGCCAAACTGTTCAGTTTTGCGGCGCAGTTCGATCAGGTTGTTGCGCGTGGTTTCAGGGGGTGTTTTGCGATCCGGGTTAGCGTCATTGATGCCGGCGGTAAGAATCAACAGGTCGGGTTTGAAAGGTGTTACGTCGCGATCGAAACGTGCGAGCAGTTCACTGGTGGTGTGATTGCTGATTCCAGCGTTGAGAAAGAGCGCGGGGTTGTCGACACTCATGCGGTCTTCGGTCCAACGCCTGAACTTGTGCAGGAAGCCGATTTGCACATAGTCAAACCAGTGCGCGCCAACCATGAAATGCTCTGTATTGGAACTCCCCAGTGCCAGAACATGCACTTGCTTGCCTTCGGCAATGCGTTGAAAAATTTTCAGGCGTGAAAAATCCATGTTACTTAGACTCCATCCAAAAAGGATTTTTTAACCACGAACCACACGAAAAGACACGAAATTTTTTTACAGGGGTTGTTGCTTTGACGAATGAAATCGCATGCAGATTTGCGGTTTGGTCTGTTGGTTTTTTCGTCCGATCCGACCGATCTACTTGATTCGTCCGCCCCGTCCGACCAGTCAGAGAAAAAAGACGGAAATTGGCGATAGAATTTCTGAATGTTACGATCAGCACACTGCCCAACTCTAAAAAAAGTTCGTGTTTTTTTTGTGCCTTTCGTGGTTAAAAACCTTTTTGGCCGCGCATTACTTACTCCACGGTGACGCATTTAATGCGCATCAGTTCGGCGGTTTTCAGCAGGGCTTTCCGTGCATCGCCGAGCGCTACGATGACATGGTGTGCCGTTCCGATATCGATGATCTGCTTCAGGTATTGGCGCACTTCACTCTTGACTTTGACCATGGCGTGCAGTTCATTGCAGGGCAGGGTGGGGAACTCGATGCTTTCGCCGCTGGAAATCAACATCTGATAGCTGTCGCCGACATTGAGGAAGTGCCCCATGGTGACGGCGCCGGGTTTCAGGATCAATTCATAATTCAGGCCTGTTCCTTTGAAGCCCCATTCTTCCGGTGAGCCGGTAAGAGTGATCGCTTCGTCGCCTTTGGCCAATTCCGGTGCGCCGATACCATGCCCGAGCAGGAACAGCGCATTATTAGCCCGGTCGAACTGTCCCCATTCCGCCTGAAATGGCAGATTGCCGGTGAATTGATGCAGTAGGTCCATCATCACCAGCCCACCGATGTCGCCTTCGCAACCGACCATGAAGCGGTCTTCCTCCATCAACATGGAAGCACCCATGCGCGCCGGGGCACCGGTCATCTTTTCGATGTAATGCTGACCGAGAAAACACAGCCCGTCCAAGTTGAATTTGCGGTAGAGTTTCCGCATGGCCAGCCCAAGGCGAACGGACGGGCGCACATCGGCTATTTCCAGATTGCGCACCGGAAAACGCTGGTAGAGTTTTTGGGCTGCTTTTTCGGTTTCCTCGGGATCGATTTTCTGCCACAGGTCGATCAGATGCTCGGCCTGGATGGTCATCACTTCCGGCCCCAGAAAGCCTTTGACCCGGGAACGGTCGAATTCGAGATCGTACATGCCACGGAAAACGTGACCGATCAGGCCGTAGGTGGAGCTGCGCAGGCGTCGGACGACAGTGAGCGCCTGGATGATGGCAGCAATCTCTTCGTATGCCTCTGCATCCGAAAGTTCCCCGACGACGGTATCGTAATCGAGCTTCATTTTCCGGAAGCTGCCGGAGAGCTGTGTAATGGCGATCAGAGCGCTGTTGCGCATGGTCGCCACATAATTATCGAGCGGATTGACGTTGTCCCCGGACTGGGTGTCAAACAGGATGACCAGTGGGCGTGCGGTGCATTTGTTGATTGCATGCATGGTGATGAAATCCGGCAGATAAGTGCCGGCAATGACTACAATGGCCTCGACTTGGGCATTGCGGAATTGCTCTCCGGCTTCTTCAGCGCGGTCCAGCGTATCGACCATGCCCGGATACACCAGGTCGCAATCCGGCAATGCGGCCGCCAAGTGCTTGGCTGCCGTATCCAGGTCGGCGGATACTTGCCCCTCGAGTGCCGGATACATCCGCCAATACTCGAAGTAGCCCAGTGCCAGCAGGCCAATTTGCGGACGGCGTGCAACTGGACGGGAAGTCAGAACATCCCCAAAAACGCCGGCTTCTTCCGCATCAAAACTGGTGATTTGCTGTTTTTTGTTCATGGCGCTTTTCGTGACTTTTCGTGTTTTTTCGTGGTTAAAAAATCGCTGCAATGGTTTCGAGGTTCTCGAAGCAGACATCTCGTCCCATGCGGGCTGCTTCATTGCGTGCGAACTCGAAGAGTTCATGCAGGAAGCGAATTCCTTCGCCTCCGAAAACGGGGTCAACATGGCAGACGGTGACAAACGGGATGTCGGCCTCGAGGGATTGTCGGAAATCATGCTGTGCCAGACGCATTGCCGCTGCGTATTTTTCGGGAGTCAGGTACCAGGTGTAATCACAGGTCAGCGGCAGCAGGCAGCCTTGGAATTTGCGGCGTAATTGCTGCCAGCGCTCCCGGGTGATTTCATGCGGCGGCACATTCATGCGGTCCAGGATGTAATCCCATCCGGTCTCCTGGAGGCATGCGGAACTGTCGAAAAGATAGCCTTCCTCGAAAAGCGCCTGAAACATGCCCGGACTCTCTTGCAAAGCCGGCGCTCGGAACCCCCGGATGGGAAAGCCCAGCGCTTTTTCAAGAATTTCGCGTCCTTTCCGCAGCGTGGCGCGGCAATTCTCGGTGGAATGTTCCTTTGCCAGGGCCTCCGCATTTTCGCGGGCATAGCACTTGTTTTCCACTTCATGCGGCAAATCCAGAATCATGTCCGGTGGAATTCCCAATTCAAAGCGGTTATGGCAGAGTCCATGCTGGGCAAATGCATGTCCTCGTTGCTGGGCAGCTTGAATGATCTCAACATACCCGCCGGGCAATTCGTTAAAGGGCAACCCGGATTCCTCATCCATGGGAACGACAAAGAATGTGGCAGGAATCCCCTCGCCGTCAAAAAAATCGATCAGCTTCTGAAGATTATCTGCCTTGCACCAATCTGCTAGGGCGACATCATCAACTGTCATGCCAAAAAAGAATTTTTTCATGTTTGTTTCCTTTCTAGGGTGCAGGGTGCAGGGGGCAGGGTGCAGGGTGCAGGGTGCAGGGTGCAGGGTGCAGGGTGCAGGGTGCGTGGTGCGGGGTGCGTGGTGCGTGGTGCGGGGGAGAGGGCGTCCGTGTCCCGTCCGTGTCCCGTCCGTGTCCCGTCCGTGTCCCGTCCGTGTCCCGTCCGTGTGAGAGCTATGCGAAAAATGCGGTTGTGTCTGTCACTTTGGTGGGCAAGTAGAAGCTCTGGCGGAAGGCTTCGGCGTATTTGACCTGGATTCTCGAGCCATGGAAGCGCGCTCGTGCTTCCATTTCATCCAGCCACCCATTGAGATGTCCGCCATTCTGGTCATAGGCTGTCATGGCCTCGACCTTGTCAGCGAATTCATCGCTGATATCTACCAGATGTGAGGGTTGCGGCAGCAGGTCATTGACTTCAAAATGGAAATACCGGCTGGCGGTCCATGGCCGGTGTCCGAAATCAGCGGTGCAATTCCATCTTGCCTGATTCCAGGCGTCGATGGACATTTGTGCCATTTCATGATGTTGGAAATACTCCGCCGGCCAGTGTCCGAAGATCACATCGGGCTGATATTTACGGATCGCGCCAATGCACTGGCGATAATAGGAGGCGTTGGCGCCGACCTCGAAATCGCCAACATCAAAACACTCGAGGGAATGCACTCCCAGCAGAGCATGCGCTTTTTCTGCACCTTCTTTGAAACGGTTTACCGCTTTCGCACTGTCACCGGGAACCGTGTAAGCCTCGTCTCCATTGCCAAAGCAAAAAACGTTGACTTCACAACCGCTTTTAACCAGTTTGCGGATTGTGCCGCCCATGGCAAGTACTGAATCATCCAGATGGGCACCTAATATTAATATTCTTTTTTTCATGTGATCGTCCCGTTGTATTCAAGTTCATTCCGTTACGATCATTAATTTACAACGGGTAAAAAGCAAATACGTCGCATATTTTATCGTTTATTTCGCATATTTAGGCTATTTTTGAACATATGTTTTTTTGCGCAATTCTTTTGGGGACACGCCCTTGATCTGCTTGAAGTAGCGATAGAATTGTGAAATGGAGCCAAATCCGCAGCGGATGGATATCTCCATAATCCCCAGTGCGCGGTTGCGCAGCAGCTCTTCAGCCTTTTGAATTCGGTACAGGTTCAGATATTCGACGAAGGTGACTCCGGTGCTTTTTTTGAAATAACGGCAGAAATAGTTGGGAGACAGAAAGAAGCGCGCGGCGATTTTCTCCACACTTAAGTCTTTCATGTAATTCTGGTGGATATAGTCGCGTATCAACTGGATTCTATCGGCGGCATTGCCCTGTTCCCAGAACAGAATTTTACTGCGCGCGTCAAGGATCATTTCACCGATATAGTGCAAAAAGTCGATAAGTCCTTCAATCTGTCGCTGGTTCAGCACTGGGCTTTCCATATACAGCTCATACAGTGTTTTATCTCCGGTTTCGACCTTTTCACGCTTTCCCAAGTCGCTGATGAATTCCTCGGAGCAGGGTGTTTCCCCCTCGACGAAAAACTGTCCGGCTGTCAATGCGCCGATATATTTTTTTTCTTCATCGTACAATGGCAGGATGAGGTCGGTTAGTCCGGCATAGCAGCGATAAAGCAATACTTGCTGAAGATTGCGTGCTTCGATGAGAAATTTGCTGGTGTAGCACTGACAGGGTTCATTCGGCGAACGTTGCAATGCGGCACAATATTTATTGAGGTGTTCGAACGGCAGGATATTCATTGCCTTGCCGTCAAGATTTACAAAGTCAACGACGACGCCGACCAGTTTGTAGATAATGTTGTGATACTCTACAAACTTGTCTTCCTTGCCCAGCGCCAGAAAAACTTTCGCCTCGATGTCTTGAATCTTCATAGTGCACACATAGAAAAAAACGACCATAGTCCCTAAAAAATATAACATCCTTTTGCAAAATAACAGCCAAACCGCATGCACCTCCATCCGTCAATGCCACAACCCTAGAAAAAAATTTCGTGCCTTTTCGTGTTTTTTCGTTGTTAAAAAATCATTCGAAAAAGTGCGCTTTCATATTACATTAATGCGCGTGTTTTTTTTCATCGTGTACACAGCAACAGAAAAGGGATTCGGCATTGGAGGACTTTGTCAGATTTGAAGGTATAACCAAGACCTATGGCTCGACTGTAGCGGTGGATAATGTTTCATTCAGTATCCGGCGGGGAGAGATTTTTTCGCTGCTTGGTCCCAGTGGCTGTGGCAAGACAACTCTGTTGCGCTTGCTGGCCGGCTTCGAGGCGCCGGATGCCGGGCGGATTATCCTGGACGGAGAGGATATCACGGACCTTTCACCGAACCACCGCAAAGTCAATACCGTTTTCCAGAATTATGCGTTGTTCCCGCATATGACTGTCCGCGAGAACATAGCCTATGGCTTGCGGGTGGCGCGCCGTCCCCGTGCTGAGATCAATGCGGAAGTCGACCGCATGCTCAGTATGATCCAGATGGAGGCTCATGCCCATAAAAAGCCCAATCAGATCAGCGGCGGCCAGAAGCAGCGCACGGCGATTGCCCGGGCACTGATCATGCGTCCGCAGGTATTGCTGCTGGATGAGCCGCTGGCTGCGCTGGACCTGAAGCTGCGCCAGCGCATGTCGCTCGAGCTGAGCCTGATCCATGATGAAGTCGGGGTCACTTTCATGTATGTTACCCACGACCAGGGCGAGGCGATGAGCCTAAGCGACCGTATCGCGGTGATGAACAATGGCGTCATCGAACAGATCGGAACCCCGGCGGAAGTCTACGAGGCGCCAAAAAGCAGTTTTGTCGCCGCCTTTATCGGTGACACCAACTTCTTTGACGGTCGGATTTCCGAGGTGATTGACAGCGAATATTGCCGCATCAGCGTGACCGATTTCCCGGCGAAGCTGCTTTGCTTCAACGATAAAAAGCTGAGTCGCGGCGACCTGGTTCATCTCAGCATCCGCCCGGAAAAGTTTCAAATTTCCTTGGACCCTCCTCAAGTCGGCCCGAAGCACAATGTTTTGGAAGCTACAGTCGAGGATATTATCTACCAGGGGGACCATACGCGCTACTGGGTGGATATCGGCAATGACTGGCGCATTTCCCTGATCCGTCAGCATACCCGTTTCATGCTTGACGAACGCCCGATTAATTGGAAGGATCGCGTCTTTATATCTTGGCTTGCCGATGATGGCTTTATGCTGGAACGCTACAGCGAAGCCGATGAAGAACTATTGCAGGCACCACCGCAATGCGTTGGTGAAATCGAATTCGAGGAAGACCTCGAGTCTTCTGACGCGACCGATGGAGGAACTCTGTCATGAATCTGCGACGCCGTCAATTGCTGAAGGAATGGGGGCTGACTCTACCTTCTCTACTCTGGCTCTGTTTCTTTTTTCTGCTTCCGACCCTGATCATCTTTGCCATCTCATTCAAACCCTCTGATCCTCTTGGTGGTGTAGGAGAAGGCTGGACATTGCAGACCATTTTGGCTCTGCGCAACCCCAACTACCCCGAAATTATCGGGCGAACCCTCTGGATGAGTGCTCTGACGACGGTTATCACCCTGACACTCTCGGTTCCGATTGCCTATCATATTGCCCGTTCCAAACCCTGGAAACGCGATTTGATGCTGCTGTTGACCGTGCTTCCATTCTGGACCAGTTTCCTGATCCGGATTTTTGCCTGGAAAGCAGTTCTGCATCCCGATGGCATGCTGAAGAAAGCGCTGGTTTTCTGTCATCTGATTTCACCGGAATCCCTGTTGCTGTATCGTCCGGGCACGGTGCTGATGGTGATGATTTATACGGAGTTGCCCTTTGCCATCCTGCCATTGTATGCAGCCGTCGAGAAGTTTGATTTTGGCTTGATCGAGGCAGCGATGGATTTGGGCGCCGGAAAGCTGCGGGCTTATTGGAACATTTTTATTCCAGGCATCCGCAGTGGTCTTCTATCGGCTTGTCTGATGGTGCTGATCCCCTGCATCGGCAGTTATGTCATACCCGATGTGGTTGGCGGCATTGATTCGATGATGATCGGCAACGTCATCGCACAACGCACGTTTGTTGACCGGAATCTCCCGCATGCCAGCGCACTGGCGGCAGTGATGACCATCGTCATGTTCCTGCCTTTGCTGTATTTCCTGAAAGGCAAGAAGCAGGAAGATGGTACGGCTACCCCGGCAAGAGAGGTGGTATGATGACGAAAAAAAGCAAAATTCCCGGCATTCTGACTTGGTTGGTGCTGCTGTTTTTTTATCTGCCCATCCTGCTATTGGTCATCAATTCCTTCAATGACTCCCGAACCGGCGGCAGCTGGGGAGGCTTTACACTCAAGTGGTATTCGCAACTGTTTGCCGCACGGGAAATCTGGAATGCCTTGACGAACTCGCTGCTGGTCGCATTCTTTGCAACCCTGATATCGACACTGCTGGGAACGACCGCAGCCATCGCTTTGCATCGCTACAAAGGCAAATTGCAGAATGTGCATTATTGTTTGGTGTATGTCCCATTAGTCGTGCCGGAAATCCTGCTCGGCATCAGCCTGCTGCTGTTTTTTGTGGCTCTGAAAGTGGAATTGGGGCTGCCGACCATGATTATAGCACACGTGACGTTTTGCGTCAGCTATGTGGCCATGGCAGTCCTGGCACGGTTGCAGGATTTCGACCAGACGATCCTCGAAGCCTCCCGCGACCTCGGTGCCAATACCTGGTATACAACCCGAAAAGTCCTGCTGCCGATCATTTTTCCGGGCATTATCGCAGGAGGTCTGTTAGCCTTTACGCTGTCCATTGACGATTTTGTCATTTCCTTCTTTGTGGCCGGGCCGGGTTCGACAACCCTTCCCATTCAGATTTACAGCATGATCCGGCGTGGCTCGATGCCGCTGATCAATGCCCTTTCCAGCATCCTGCTGGCAGTGACCTTTCTCATCATCCTGATAATCCAGTGGATCAGCAAAAGTCAGGGGAAACAGGAGAAGTCATAGTGCCGGACTGATCGCCCGCAACCCATTTTTAACAACGAAAAGGCACGAAAAGGCACGAAAAGTTTGAGGATCGTATGATATTCCTTGCCTCTCTGGATCATTATTTGTCTGGTGGATTTGGTTTAATCAGCTTGCTGCTGACGATTTTCTGTGTAGTCCATGCTTTGCGCACGCGTCAGGACTGGTGGTGGTATCTGATCTTGTTTTTTCTGCAGCCCTTTGGCGCTTTGCTGTATCTGTTCATGGTCATCCTTAGGGGGGCAGGGCAGTCTGTCACATTCGTTCGTCCGGAACGTGGAACTGCCCTTTTGCGCAGGCGGATCGAGGAATTGCAAGCGCGACTCGATCAGACGGACACGATAGCCTTGCGCTCTGAACTTGGCCAATGCTACTTGAAAGTAAAGGATTTCGACAAGGCCGAAGAGTGTTTTGAAAGCTGCTTGACGGGAAATTTTCGGAATGATCCTTTGCTGCTTTATAGTCTGGCGCAGGCTTGCTATGGGAAAGGCGCATACGAAAAAGCCCTTGATGCCCTGCAAAGAACATTTCGGGAGGATTATCGGGATGCTTTGAATGAACGCTATTACTTGCAGGCAAAAATCCTCGAGGGACTGGATCGCCCTCGGGAAGCATTGGATATCTACGCCAAAATCGCACATCATTTTACCGGCCCGGAATTTTTCTGCAGGCAGGGGTTGCTTCATAAAAAGCTGGGCGATTCCGAAAAGGCCAATGCCTTCTTTATGCTGGCAATGCGACTCGAGAATATGACGCCCGAAGAGATGCTCGAATCAAAAAAATGGCTGATCGAGGCGGAGAGACATTTGCATGGCAAGGCGTCAGTGAACCTGGATAGGTAAGAAATTCTTTTTGAACAACGAAATGCCCGAAAGGACACGAATTCTTGAAAAGCGACAGGAATATCGGCGATGGTTAACTTGGAACGAAAACGAAAATTGCGGCAACTTCTTCTGGCTGTTCTATTGCCTTGGGTGGTGTTGCTGATCTTTCGGGTCGGGGTTTTATGCACTGATGGCGAAACGGACCCGGATGCGTTTTATCATGCCAAGCTTGCGGAGCAGGGACCTTCCGTTTTCCTTGCCAAAAAGTTTCCTGCTCTCACCATGTCGATCTGGAAAGATCACTTCAGCAACAAGGAAATGGGCTTCCATTTTATTCTTTGGGGCTTGCATCGGGTTGGCAGTGCCGTAGGATTGAAAACCAGCTGCCCATTTCATTACTACACTATGTTCTGCCTGGCTTTGTTGCTGACAGTCATTGCAGTCACCCTGATTCGATGGAATATTGTCTGCCCGTGGTATTATACGCTTCTCTTTGCAGGAGTGTACTACGCATTCACTACCCGATTGGTGTTTTTGCGAGCCTATCTGTTGTCGATGAGTCTTTTTGTGCTGGTTATCTGCCTGCTGTCCGCAGAAGAACTTAGAAACAGCAAATGGCGCCTGGCGTGGCTTTTTATCATCGGAGTCTTGTTTTCATGGTGCTACAGCAATCCGCATTTCATTCTGTTCCCCACAGTAGCATTCGCTATTGCAGAATTTCTGGCTGACCGGAATTGGCGGCGCCTGCCGATATTGCCGTCTGTCGCTCTTCTTGGCGTGATCACTGGGCTGTGCCTGCATCCGCAATTTCCAAATACCTGGCTGATTCTCAAAGTGCAGTGCTGGGATGTTCTGAAAATGATTATGGGTTCCGGGGCGGAAGCAAAAATCCGAGGCGGAAATGAGTTTTATTTCAATTCCGTCTACAGCCTGATCCGGGCGCCTTTTTGGGCTGGATTACCATTCTTCCTTGCATTTCTGATCTGGCGTTGGCGGAAGTACTGGTTTCAGCCGTGCTGGCGTCAACGTGTCAATTTCAATGCCCTGCTGATCTTGTTTGTCAGCTCGTTTGTAGCCTTCCTTTTTTTCTTTCGCTTCATTGAATACGCCATGCCCTCCGCTGTGCTCTTGACCGCATTAGTGGCACAAGGATGTGCACAAGCCGGGAAGGAGGAAGGGGGAAGTCAGCTTTTCGCTAGTTGCCACCTGATTGGACTTTATGTGATCTGCTCGTATATGTTGACAGTGCCCTCGTTGCTGGCTATCACGGGAAATAATCATAGACCATACACTGGAATTGCAGAATGGGCGCAGCGGAAAGGACTGCCTGCCGGAACAATCATTGCCAATCCACGCTGGGGGGCTTTCCCGATGCTCTATTACGCCATGCCGCAATATCGCTATTTCAACGGGCTTGACCCGATGTTCGCGTATGCATATGATGCCGAAAAAGCACTGATTGTTGAAGAAATGCGAACCGTAAGCAATATCCTGCCGCCTGGAAAATTCCGGGAATTGACCGGGGCGGAATACCTGCATGTCTCCGCAGACAGTAAAGCGCTTGCGGAAGCAGTGTTGCGGAAAGGATATACGCTAGTGTATTATGGGTGGGATGGGTGGATGTTCGAGATGACAGGGGGCAGGGGGCAGGGTGAAGGGTGAAGGGTGAAGGG
>JAPXLT010000049.1:0-21309 GCA_033809415.1 Lentisphaeria bacterium | reverse complement strand
GCAGGGTGCGTGGTGCGTGGTGCGGGGTGCGGGGTGCGGGGTGCGGGGTGCGTGGTGCGTGGTGCGTGGTGCGGGGTGCGGGGTGCAGGGGACAGGGTGCAGGGTGCGGGGTGCAGGGTGCAGGGTGCAGGGTGCGCTCGTCATCCGTCCACCCTGTCCACAAAGTCCACCCTGTCCACCCTGTCCACCCTGTCCACAAAGTCCACCCCGTGCCCTCCCATTCCTCGAAGCAACACCCCCTATAAAATTTCGTGCCTGTTCGTGTCTTTTCGTTGTTAAACAAGGTCTCCGAAGAGGCGTTTGGTATTTTTGGCGACTTTTTTGCGGAATTCCGGGTCTTCGAAGCGGTCGGCAAAGAGGCGGGCGAAAGCGGGGTTTTCGAGGCTCTTGTCCATTCGGATCGCTTCCGGGTTTGTTATATCTCCTTTTAGCGGAGTCAGCGGTTGCTCGACGAGCAGTTCGAGCGGTTTCTCGAGCCCGGCATGCCAAGCATCGAGGAGAAGTTGCAGTTTTTCCTTGGCGGCCTCGGGGCTGTCCGGCATGTTTTCCAGCGGCAGGCAGAAGGGCGTTTTGTCGAAAACGGAATGGAAAACACGCATGCTGACGCTAGTTTCCGGCGGAGTGGTGGCTCTGACCAGCAGCCAGCGCAGCCAGGCGGCAAGTTTATGGCGATCCCTCAACGCGTCTTTCTCATCGCTTTCCCGGTTGAAGCGGCACTCGATCATCGAATGATTTGCCGGATTGATCTGCAAAGCGCTCTCGAGGAATAGCGGCTTGCCCTCGAGAGTGAGTTCCAGGCTGCGGAAGACCCTCGTTTGACCAGCCCAATCGCGTCGCAAGTTCTCATCTCCGAACCAGCTCTGTTCGAGCAGGTCGCGGAAGATGCGTCGTCCGGGTTCTCCGGCGGGAAGTGCGCATTCTGCTTGCAGCCAGAGGAGCAGATCCGTTCCATCCGGCAGCCTCAGTGGACGTTCCTTCTGCCATTCTGCCAGACGGCGGCTCAGGGCAGCTTTTTCGAAATCCTCGAGTTCGAGCGGTTCGAGGTCCACCTGTTCGCGCTGAGACCATTCCGTTCCTGGGAAACCGAGCGTTTGCACTAGAAAAGCTTCGCTGCTGTTCTGAAAGAAACGGATCAGCTCAGACAGTTGCAAAACCGGAGTTTTGCGGCGTTGCAGTGGGGGGAAGCCGCCTGCCGGGATGTCAGCAGCAAAGGGGCTGATCTCCGGCAGCTTCTTTTCCGCCAGCTTTACCGCAACGGGATAGTAGTACGGATTGAAGGAAAACAGGTCGGTGCCATAGCATTCCGGAGAATAGGGATGCAGCAGATGCCGATAGGTAAGTTGTGAAAGCAAATCCGGGACATCTTCCATCTGATAATGATCCTGGATATAATCCCGCAATTCGCAGACCGGCAATGCCGGCGGATATTGTTTCTGGCGCTGGTCATCCTGCCCGCGATAGAAGATCAGCAGGTTTTCCTGGGCGGCCAGCAATGCTTCCATAAACAGATAGCGGTCTTCCCACTGCCGGGAACGGGTGCAGCGCAGTCCGGCCTGCGGAATCAGATTGAAGCCCAGCAGGCTGTCAACCCGTGGAAAGGCGCCTTCATCCATGCCCAGCAGAACGATCACCCGGCGCGGCACGCTGCGCATCGGCTGCAAACTGCAAAAGGTGATCTTGCCTGACAAAAACGGATACGTTTTCAGCGGAGTTTCCGCCGCGCCGGAAAGTAGGCGGCGAATGACCGCAAAGGAGACTTCCCCATCATAACCGGCCACCTCCGCGCCAGCGGCAGCATCGCGGATGCTTTGCCGCACTGCCGCATAATCTGCCGCAGTCGTATTATCAGCCTGGAAGAAATCCTCGAGCAGGGTCTCGAGATCGCATTGCCAGGTCGCCATGCTGCGCGGACTTTGCAATGTTTCGCTGGCCTGGATCAGTTTCTCGAGGAAATCGCTGAAATTTCCGAGCAGTTCGCGTTCTTCGGGGGTATGGATCAGGTTCAACGGCGGCAATTCCGGCAAAGCGAGTTGTGCGGGCGACCAGTCCCCGAGGGAATTGGCAGGGCTTTCGAGGGCGATGCCGAGCATCAGGCGGTTGATGGCATGGCGCCAGGAAAAAGCGTCAAAGGGGAGTCCGCAGACTTCTTCGCGGTCTTTGGCATCGACACCCCAGCAGACATAGGCCTGACGCACCCAGTCACGCAATTTTCGCACTGCCCAGTCATCGAAGCCGAAGCGATTGCGCAGGGCATCGGCATCCAGCAGGCTGAGTACGCGACTGCACTCGAAGCGGCTGCCGCTCAGCTCGAGGATCGCCAGAAAGGCTTCCGCAAGTGGATTGCTTTTTCGCAAGGAACGGTCGCTTAACGCATAGAAATTCTTCAGAGGTCCCTGGCTGAAGACTGCCTCGATGGCGGGCACGAAGCTGTTCAGATCGGGTGCCATGACCAGGATGTCATCCGGGTAGAATGGTTTCATCCCAGGCTGGTGGCTTTGCTGAAAAAGTTGCAGCAGCTGGTCATGCAATACTTCGACTTGGCGGAATCCGGTGTGACAATTATGAAAAACCAGGGAGCGATCCTCGGGACGGAGCTGCGTCTTTTCGCTGTCCGGGGAGAACGTCCGCATTTTGACGATATCGCTCTGCAGATGCCCCAGCAACGTATTCTGGAAGACTGTGCGATCCGCCCGTTTTTCTTCATCCTCGGGTTCTTCCCAGGTTCCCTCGAGTTCCATGATTTCCTTGAAGAAGTCCTGTCCCTGGAGTCCGTATGCGCCCAGTAATGGATTCATTTCGGCGGGATCGTCAACCCGGAAGCCTTTCTGCCGTT
Organism: Lentisphaeria bacterium; assembly: GCA_033809415.1. Taxonomy (GTDB): domain Bacteria; phylum Verrucomicrobiota; class Lentisphaeria; order Oligosphaerales; family Oligosphaeraceae; genus JAQVUB01. The sequence continues at coordinate 18,476 of JAPXLT010000049.1, read as the reverse complement.
TCCTCGGGATGGGGTGATCTGCCCAGTATTCATTGCAGGGATTATGGTAGAAGAAATGGACATCTCCTGCATTGGCGAGTTGCCGCAGCACCCTGAAATAAAAGGGTGGCATGCTGCCGATGCCGAAAACCGCTATCGGTGGGCGTTCGAGCACCTGCTCTGGTCTGCGTTGCAGAAATGAAACAAGGGCATCGGCGCTGCTGAATAGTTTTCTGCCCTGGAATTCCAGCAACTTGCGCCAGATTTCCGCCTGCCAGGCAGCGGCTTGGGGCTCGATGGGTGTTGTTGTGCGCCACTGTTGCAATTGATCCGGCAGGTAGACTTGATATTGGTCGAAGGTTGCGGCGATGCGGCTGGCCAGCTCGAAGCGTCGCAGACCCGGTTCGCTGTCGGCCTGTTCGAGATACGCTGTCAGTTCGCGGCAGCTGTCATCGTCCTGCTCGATCAGCTCGAGAATCCGCCAGGTCATAACCTCGTTGCTGAACAGTTCCGGCTGAAAATCCGCCCCGTCATCGATCTGCCTGCGCAATTCCTCCCGAATAAAATTATTTACATAGAGGAAATTGACATTGGCCATCACTGCGCCCGATTGTGCGGCAAGCTGCGTCAGCCAGATGCGCATGCCGTAGGTCTGCACCACAATCGTTTCCGGCTGCATCGGATCATCCGGCAGAAACCGAGTCCCTCGGGCACTGCCAAAATACGTCCCCTCGCGGCGCAGGCGGAGGAATTTCTCCGCCAGAGCCTGTAAACTGCTGTGCTGGTATAAATAAAACGCCATGCCTGAAATATATCCCGTCCTACAAGTTTTTAACCACGAAAGGCACGAAAAACACAAAAATTTGAGGATCGCATCAGAGAACTTGACTTTTATTTTTCATGCCTTAATTTTAATATTAGACACGATGTTCGGTGACGATGGATATATTAGCCTCGTCCTTGGCATGTACCGAATTAAGGCAAAAAGGAGGCGACGATGAATAGGAATAAGCGACCAAGCACTTTCCGACAACTGGGAAGTGGAGTGCACATTGCCCGGATTTCTACTCGAAGGAAGCAACCTTGTATGTGCTTTACTTTAATTGAACTGCTGGTGGTCATCGCCATCATTGCCATTTTGGCCTCGATGTTGCTGCCCGCGCTGTCGAAATCCAGGGAAAAAGCCCAGGCGATCAAATGCATGGGCAACTGTAAACAGCTGGGCATGACCTGGAACCTTTACTCCGACGACTGGGATGGCGACCTGGCCTTGCTGAACAGCGGTCTCAGGGGAGGACCAACTCCCGGCTATCTTTGGAGTGATATGCTACTGCCCTATCTAACGAGTTCGCCACAGTCCTTCATCTACTGGAATATATTTCCCGTTTCTGCCAAGGTATTCTTTTGCCCGACAATGGGCAAGCATCCTAGAGATGCTCCCTATTCCACGTATGGCATGCAAATGTACGGGGTGGGTGGGACAATTTACTCCACTTGGTACAGGGGATACCGGAAAATGCGTGAAGTCAAGTACCCGGCGGAGCAGGCGCTTCTCACAGATTCACGGAATGGAAGCTGGGGAACATACCGCGTTGCCGGTCCGACAGCCTGGGTGGATTACCGCCATAGTAAGCGCACGAATGTAACCTATTGCGACGGGCATGTGCAACCGGACACCCAGGAAGCCTTGACTTCCCCTCTACCACACACAAAAGGACCATGGCGCAAAGACTGACAAAAGGTCGGCAGAAACCGTGTCAGGCACACAAACCAGACCGCAAATCCATGTGTAATCCCATCCGTCAAAACAACAACTCTACAAATTTTCCGCGCTACTATTGCCAAACTTCTTCTTTTTTGGAAAAGATTTTCAGAGAACTGATGCGCAAGTTATTGGCTTTGAGGGGTTTTCTCATTTTTGAGAATTTTTTTTTGAACTTTTTGATTTTTCAGTGATGAGAAGGAAACCGGCTTCATGCCGGCGAGCCGCCGGCGCTCCATATCGCCTCTGACTGAAAAAGTAAAGCCGACCTTGACACACAAGAATTTTGGCGGAGCAGGCTTATCCGTCAGAGCAGCAACCCATAGAAAAAATTTTCCGAGCTTTCCGTGTTTTCCGTGGACAAAAAATGGGTTGTGAGCGGTTAGTCCGCACCAAGTTCTTCTGCGTAATCTGAGGAACATTATTGCTATGAAAAAACTGACGAGCAGTGTTTATTCACTTGAAAAACTCATAGAAAACGATTTCCTTTACGTTGACAAGACGGAGTACATCTGGAAACTCGTCGATTCTGCTCCGGCGTCTTATTTCATGGCTCGTCCCCGGCGCTTTGGAAAATCTCTGACCGTTTCCACCTTGAAAGCTGTCTTCCAAGGCAGAAAGGAACTTTTCAAGGGGCTTGCCATCCATGACAAGGAATACGATTGGAAGGAGTATCCGGTCATCCATCTGGACTTGGCAAACTGTGATGCGAAAACTCCGGCTTCTTTACGAAAATATCTGGCGTGCATACTGGCGTGGGCTGCTGCCGAACACGATGTCGAGGTTGAAATTCAGGAAGATGGGCTGGCATCCTCATTCGAGGCATTGATCAAGGGGATCGGCAACCGCATGCCGGTTGTAATCCTGCTGGACGAATATGACAAGCCGATCCTGAACACTATCCTCACTCCAGAAGCCCGAGAATGCCTTACGATCCTCAAAGGATTCTATTCCACCATTAAAAAATGTGAAAGCCTCGAGCATTTTGTATTCGTCACTGGAGTAACCAAGTTTTCGCACGTCTCCATTTTCTCTGATCTGAACAACCTGACCGACATTACGATGCATGCCGACTATGCCACCATGTTCGGCTATACGCAGGAGGAGTTCGAGAAGTATTTTTCCAATCACATTGAAAACGTTGCAAGGAAAATGGGAATATCGCGGGAAGAACTTCTTCCGGAAATCATTACATGGTATGACGGATACCGTTTCCATGAAAACGCCGACTCGGTCTACAATCCTGTTTCGCTGGCATTGTTCTTTGTCAATGGAGGCGAATTCAACAATTATTGGTTCGATACCGGGACGCCGTCCTTTCTGATCGAGCTGATCAAGAAAAACAATTTTTCCTTCGAGAATATTCTGGCTCACCCGGTCAGCAAAATGGCATTCAAGGCCTTTGAAGTCACTCAAATCGATCCGCTTTCCCTGCTTTTGCAGACTGGTTATCTGACGATCAAATCGATGGAAAGAAGATTCAACATGCCGTGGTATTGGCTTGATTTTCCCAATCAGGAAGTTGGCATGTCGTTCAACACCTATCTCCTGAAGGCATATGCCGGGACATCGGATGCCGAGGTGACTAATTTCTGCGGTCGGATCGCTGAGGCATTGGTCAGCGGAGACGTCGAATCGCTGCGGAAAGTCCTTGAAGTCTTCTTTGCCGGATTCCCATACGACCTCCACCAGAAGAACGAAAATAATTTTCAGAATATCTTCTATTCACTATTCCGCCTGCTGGGGTACTATATCGAGGCGGAATCGCGTACCAACAACGGGCGCATCGATGCTGTCGTAAAAACCGATCAATGGATTTACCTCTTCGAGTTTAAGATTGACAAAAATGCGGATGGAGCCCTGTCGCAAATCAAAAACAAGGACTACGTCCGCAAATATATGCTTTCAGGGAAAAAAGTTATGCTGATCGGGGCGAGTTTCGATACCAGCAACGGAAAACTCTCCGACTGGCAAACAGAATTCCTTTAACAACGAAAAGCCCCGAAAAGCCCCGAAATTTTTTATAGGGCTGCTGCTTTGACGGAAGGGATGGCACGCGGTTTAAAAAGTAGCGCAATCGTCCCGGTTGTGATGTTCAGGGGGCAGGGGGGCATCAGGGTTCTGTCCACGATGTCCACCACGTTCAGCCTGTACCCTGTGCCCCTTGTCGCCTCGCGCGCGCGTACCATATCGAGGGTGGGTTGCCCCCTGGGTGGGTGGGGCTGGATGATTTCTGAACCACCGCGAAAACATAGTGCCGGAAAAACGAAATTTCAAGAAAAATCATAAGAAGTCATGCAGAAACATAGAGAATCCTACAAAATCCTACAATTCCTAATCCTGGAAATCTGTGCCCATCTGCATAATCTGCGGATAAAATGGACGCGGTCTACTTAAGACTTTTTTAACAACGAAAGCCCCGAAAAGCCCCGAAAATTTTTTATAGGGTTGTTGCTTTGACAGATGGGATTGCACGCGAATTTGTGATCTGGCCTGTTGCTTTCTCCTACGGATCGGTCAGATCGGCGATGTTGGGATTAGCCCTGAAAGGGCGCGACATACCAGCCCAGGGCAACGCCCTGGGTCAGGGATCACACCATTCGCAAAGCCCTGAAAGGGCGCGACATAGGAACTAGCCACAGCGTAATTCCCATGTGAAATCTTTCACACAACAAGAAGTTGGGTGAAAGAATGAAAACGCCCTGAGGGGTACGGAGGCGCGGAGGTGGCGGATAGAAGAGCATTTCGAGGTGAACCGAAGTGGGGGGCGGTGAATTATCTCGAACCGATCACATCCATCCCGGCATTTTTCTTCGTGCCTCTGTGCCTTTGTGAGATGCCACAGATGATTCGCGCAATTTGATTTTTAATTGATATAACAATTCCTAATCCTGGAAATCTGTGCCCATCTGCATAATCTGTGGATAAAAAGGACGCGGTCTACTTAAGACTTCTTTAACAACGAAAGCCCGAAAAATGTTTATGATGTACTACTAAAAGTATAACATTTTCGAGAAATTTTTTTATAAATATTAAACAATTTTACTTGAAAAATATTAAAATCAGTAGTATAATTAAGATGTAATCCTGCAAAACAAGGGACTTGAGATGCGTTATCGCAGCAAGCGTGCAAAACTCATAGAAAAGATGTTGGAGGGCTTTCGTCTACGCAGAGCTCGTGCGGGGGAGCGCATTGCCTCGATAAGAGTATTGTCTGCGGAGTTGGGGGTTACCCCTGTGACAACCATACGGATGCTGGATGAGATGGTTACGACGGGAGTCTTGCACAAGGAACCAAACCGCGGCTATTACCTGGCTCGCTCTTTTCAAGCGGAACCCAGAATTGGCTGCTGCGGTGCAGCTACCGTTTTGGATGGCAAGCCATCGCAAGAATTGACCAATGAGGCATTGAAAGCGTTGCTCGAACATTTTCGTGCATCGGGTTGCGAGCCGGTTCTGCTTGATTATAACGAATTAACATCAGGAATGGCTGAGGAAAAGCTGGCAAAGCTGGATGGTTTGCTTTTGAAAGATGGTTGTTTGGATGCAAAGACGATACCCATTCTGCAGAAGTTTGCGGGGCGCATCGTACTTTTCAACAGCAATACAATTTGTACGCATCTGCTGTGCAGCCAAGTAATGACTGATTTTCGTGGCACAATCGCTGAATTTATTTCCCGCTGTGACATCAGGCAATACGAGCGTGTGCTGGTCATCAGTCCCGCCAACAGCAATGGTCTTGCAATCAGCCAGATCTTTGAGGATCAGTTCAGCGCAGCCGGGCTTGACAACGTAGACTATCTGACCCTTGATACCTCGAAAGAAACCGCAGAACTGGTTGCTTATAAATATTTTACAGAACACAAGCAGATTGATTGGACACGTCGTCTGGTGATTGTGCTTTCCGGCAATTATGTTACTGGGATTGTGTCGGCGTTGCCTTTGAACGGCGGTTGTCCTGATGTATTGTGTTTCGACAATCAGGAAAAGCATCATTTGTTTAATGGCTTGTCAAAACCGTACTTTACGGCTGTAGACCGTAATATGCCGTTGGTCTTTACGCATGCCCTTGACTTGTTGCTGGAATTGGTGCGCGATTCCTCACGGGAAAACCGTTGCATGTTTGTTCCCGCTTCGCTGGTGATACGTAAAAGTGTCAGGCACTGGCGTTAGCGGCAAAAGAGTCTTGTTTCCTGGCAAAACCTCAATCAACAATCAATTACTAACAGTGAGTAACACCATGAAAAGAAAACCTTTCACCTTGATCGAGCTTCTCGTCGTCATTGCTATTATCGCCATACTGGCGAGCATGCTTTTGCCTGCCTTAAGCAAAGCTCGTGAGAAGGCTCGTGCGACCACCTGTTTGAACAAACTCAAGCAGCTCATGATGTATCGGCAGTTGTATTTGCATGATTGGGATTCCTACATTTTACTGATTCGCCATGGTGAATCCAAGCCATGGCAGGGATATATCGACGGGCACTACTTCACGAGGCGCGCGTATCCGATGTTGTACTGTCCGCGCAATGCTCCCACCGATTCTGAAGTCATGTATTATGGCTATGCTACGCGCGGTGTTGGTGGAGGCAAAGGTGGCAATTTGAAAGCCGATTTTTATTCAAGGGCTTCAGGCACTGGGGACGAGTCAAATCATTTGATTCCGCACAAACTGAAACAGCCCTCTCGTTTCTTCATTGATGGCGATAGCATTGCCGGTGATTTCACCAAACAGGCAAGTGTTATCTGGCTGACGAATGAGAGCAGCACCTGTGGTCGCTATTATATGGCTCATAGTGGTCGCATGAACGTCTGTTTTGTTGATGGCCATGCTGCTGGTATTGACGCAAAAGGATTCAAGGATTCCTGTATCTTCGAGTATGATGGGAGTAACAACCAGTCTGTCTGGTACCGTGATTCCAACCTGGTTGCTCGGAAGCTGATTATTTATCTGAGTTACATCCCGCAATATTGATAGGAGTTGCAGGAAGATGAAAGCAAGACCTTTGATCTATGCATTGTGCTTCAGCCTTTGCACCGCAATATTTGCTCAGGAGATCATGAAGCAGGGCGACTTCTCTCAGGCGTCGGATGATTTGCTGCCGGAGTGCTGCGGCGTCAACTGCAAGGTCTCGAAATACATGGAGGACTTGACGTGGAACATGTGCGGGCGCCTCGAGATAACCCAGGTTGACCGAGGAGCTGTCGATACGATTTCGTGCAAGGTCTTCTTCGGCGGGGACTACAGCAAGCCCGATGCGGTCGGCGGGTACCCGTGCAAGCCCAACACGACGTACCAGTTCTCGATTGATCTAAAGGGGGACATCCCCGTTGTCTTCATGCGCGGCTACACCTGGAGCAGGAAGGGCAATCCGGCCAGGCCGAGCACACTGCCGACCACGCTCAATCAAGTCAATGTGCGCTCCGAATGGGTCAACTACAAGGGGGCGTTCACCACCGGTGCCGACGCGGAGTTCGCAGCCTTGGGCATCAGCATCTGGGAGAGCACAAAGTACCACCCCCTGCGCAACAAGGTCGGAAGTTATCTCCTGTTCGACAACATTTCAATCCGTGAAAAGTCCGCAAACCCCCTGTTTCCCAACCAGCAGGGCGGACGCCCCGAGCTGAAGGCGGTGAAGGCCGCTTGCACTGCGGATTACGAATTCAGCGACTTCCAAGTGTTTAAAACCGGAGACAAGCCCCAAGCTGAAACTCGTGTGAAGGTCTTCTCGGACGACAAGGCGATCCGCATGCGCATCGAATGCGACGAGCCACTGAAGATCACCGCTGTGGAGAGGGGGGAGCGCAAGGGCCTGTGGTCGGGCGACGTGATCGAAATCTTCTTTGGCGCAAAGAGCGGCGACCGCCTCCTTTCGCAATTCGCCTTCGGGCCGGACGGAAGCACCTATACGGGGAACGGCTCCTCCACCACGGTCCGGTATGACTGGGAGGTCAAAGCCACCGTGACGGCGCAGGGCTGGTCCGGGGATGTGGTGATACCCTTCGCCTCCCTGGGCTGGGACAGCCCTAGGGCGGGCGAATCGGTCGGCTTCAACGTCTGTCGCCAGCGTCGTGCTGCCGAGGAATTTGCCACGTGGTCTTTCCAACCATTGTCATTCCATGATACCGGCCATTTCGGACGCCTGATCCTTGGAAACTATCCCGACGGGATGTCCCGCGAGGAATACGAGGCGTCGATGGCCAGGCGGGAGGCCGCAGCCGCACAGGACAAACTGGACAGGCTCAAACAGCAGAAGCTGCTGGTCGCCCCGGTGAGGATCACCTCGGACTTTTCGCTGCCATATATGCCGGACGAACTCCTGTCCGCCCCCGACCGGTTGGAGGTCACGGCGGCCGTCAACGAAATCAAGCCGCTGGCGCTCGCCGTCGCGAACATGACTGACAGGACGATCGAGTACCGCGTCGTCGCCGAGGTCAAGGACCCGGGTTGCCGCTACAACCGCGACTGGGAGGATGGTCTGCCGTTCCCCGGCGTGACCATCCGCAAGGCGTTGCGCATACGCGACGACACGACGGGCGACAATCCAATCTACGATCCCCTGCCTAAGCTGGACGAGGCCTCTTCCATTATGATCCCTCCCAGGGAGGTCGCTCTGCTATGGCTGGACTTCAATACGTTCGACATGCCCCCGGGGAGAATCGACGGCTGGCTGCGGTTGATCCCCCTGAACGGAAGGGGGGCTTTCAAGCAGGCAGGCAAGGGCTTCGGCAATTTCAATTATGATGGCGACATGAAGGACATTCCGCTGACCCTGAACGTCAGGGACATCGTCCTGTCAAAGGAACCGGTGCGCCCAGCAGATTATTTTGTTGAATACCAGGATTCCGCCTATCCCTATCTCTACGAGGCGGGCATGCGGATTTTTGCCTTGAGTCCATGGTATTTCCAATTTCCGTATGATGAGAAGGCCGGCGAGTTCATCTTGCAGCCCGAGGGCAGGTCTGCGGGGAAAGCCGAAAAGGCCATCCTTCCGGTTTTGGCCAAGGGGCACGAGAAGTTCTTTGTAGGCTATTCCTGCTATGCAACATTTAAAAGGCTATATGGAGAAGACAAGAAGCACCTTTGGGGGAAATGGCTGAAGGCAGTTAGCAGATACATTAAATCCCTCGGGGCAAAACCTGAAAATTGCTACTTGGAAGTTTTTGATGAACCCGATCCCAAAAAGATCCAGGAAGTTCTCGAGGCAATGAAGGGCGTCCAGGAGGCAGCCCCGGAATTTACCATCACCCTTACACTCGGCGGCCGTATCTGGACAGCCGAGGAAATCCGGATTCTGCATCCATATGTGGACCATTGGATTCTTTCCCACAACCGCTATATAACCCGTCCAGACCATTTGGCCTACATCGAATGGGCGAAGACCCAGGGCAAGACGTTGAGCCATTACAGTGCGCCGACCCAAGTGCGAGCCTCGCTGGATCGCGAGTATCGCCGCGCCGCCTGGCTTGGCGAACTCATGGGTTCGGACAATGACAGCTTCTATCAGGGCTACGATGGCGCCGCAGGCACAGCCTGGAAAGCCAACCCGGGAGGCGGTCTTCTATTCTTTCGCCAGGATGCCTGCGTGCCGTCGCTGCGCTACATGGCCTTGCGACAGGGCATGATGGATGTAAAATACCTGGCAAAACTGCGGGAGGTCGGCAAGGACTCCCCGGAAGCCCAGGCATTTTTAAAGACTGCCGCCAAACGTGTTTGCATTGACCTCTCCCACGACCCGACCGCCGCTGACAAAGTTCGCGAGGAAGCGGCTGAATTGATTTTGAAACTGCAAAAAAAATAGGAACATCAACTATGATTTGGAATGAATTGACTGCGAAAGAAATAATGGATGCCCCGGAAAAATGCGGAGGCGTGTGCCTTCTGCCAATGGGCTGCATCGAACGGCATGGGAACCATCTGCCGTTGGGGATAGACTACATGAAAGGCTTTTTCTTTGCGAAGATGGCTGCAGAACTCGAAGAAGCGATGGTCTTTCCCCCATACTACGTCGGGGCTTTGAGTGATTGCTACTTTGCGCCCGGAACGATTGTCTACCCGTTGGACCTCGCACTCGAGTTTCTCACCGCCACTTGCAACGAAATTGCCCGCAATGGCTTCAAGAAAATCATTCTGGTGAATGCCCACGGCGGCAATCCGCGCCTGATTGACTATTTTATGATGCGTTTTTGTGAAAAGGATCATGATTACATGGTCTATTCCATACCTCCTCATTTTGGTCCACGTACGGTGGCGGCGCGAAAGAAGCTGGCAGAAGAAACCAATTCGACGAATGGCCACGCAGGCGGCTACGAAACGGCTGTCTCCTTATATCTCTTCCCGGAATATGTGAAAATGGACGATATTCTTCCCCGGGAAGTTGCTGCAACAGAAGATCGTGCAAAACCGCTGATGAAGGCGGAGATCGGTACGCCGCATTGGTGGTTCTCACGCCATCCCCATCACTATGGAGGCTATGGGAAAGACGCAACTGCGGAATATGGCAAGCTTATCTGTGACGCGACCGCAGAAGATATCGCAGAAAAAATCCGGGTGGTCAAAGCAGACCAGACCTCGCTGGAGATTTTTAAGGAAATGCGGAAAAAAGGGCAGAACCTGGAACTCTGACGGACGAACCCGTAATAAAGATTTTTTTAACCACGGAAAGCACGAAAAACTCGGAAAATTTTTTCTAGGGTTTGCTGCTTCGACGGATGAGATTGCTTGTGGATTTGCAGTCTAGGTGGTTGTTTTATCTGACAGATCGGCGGATTGGCGTAACGCATTGCGCCGTAGGTGCTTCACCATGCTTAACCCCTGGCCTGGGGTGAGAAACCCACCCAACGGCAGCGCCTTGTAAAGGCACCACAATCAGACGGAGAAGTGCTTATATGCCAATGATTTGAAGCTTTCTTTTCAGAAAAATCTTTCACAAAAAACAAGATTCTGGGTGATAGTAGTACGAAAAATTTCGTGTGGTTCGTGGTTAAAAAATCCTTTTTGGACGGGTCTAGGTAAAAAAGGAGAAGAGTTCATGAGACGTTCATTGCTGGCTTTGGCTCTATTGGTTGGAATGGCGGTTGCTGGTGAACCGACAGAATTGTTCAAGAATCCTCGCTTCGAGAATAAGGGGCAGGGCTGGGAAAACTGGGGCAAGAGGAGCGACCTGCAAATTTTGGAAGGCGTTGGTGGCGGTGTCTGCCTGCGTGCCGAGACGCCTGGTTTGCATCAGGGCTTGGCGCAGTCTGTGCAGCTTGTTCGCGGTCGCAAGTACCGTTATTCATGTACGTTTTCCGCCAAATGCGGTGAAGGCGGAAAGGTTGGTGTTTTGTCCGTGTATGTTGCTGGCAGCAAATGGAACAAAACTTTGCGCACGGTGGTCGGTCAGCAAGATGAGGATACCCATGTGCTGGAGTTTTCAGTGCCCGAGGATTTGGAGTCAGATAAGATACTGTTTCGTCCTGTCATCCTTTGGGGTGCCTGCGATGTCCTGTTGAAAGAGGCGTCACTGAAGGAGATCGGCGCCGGTGATGCAGTCAAGAAGCAGGTCGTCCACAGCCTGCCGGTGATCGTGCCGGTTGTGCATCCCATGGGCACTTTGGACTTGAGCCAGGAAAAGCCCAGCAATGTGCGCGCCCATGAAGATGGCGCTGTTGCAAAGGCTCTGCCAGAAGGCGCTTCCGTCGAGCATAAGGACGGCGCTTTTATCATCAACTACAATTTCACTACAGATAAGCACGATGCCATAATGTTCGACATCAATAAGGAGATCGTCTCCGCCGCCAAAGTGAGCATGGACCTCGAGTGCAGTGCCGAGGGGCATCGCCTGTTCTTTGTGCTGGTGGATGCCGGTGGGGAGTCGCATTGGTGCTACAAGCCCTTGAACCTGGATTTTGTCGGTCGCAAAACCCTTACCTATACGCTGGCATTGCCCAAGGAAGAACCCTATAATGTGCTGGATTCCATCTGGGGCGGAGACAAGAATCAGCATCTGGATTTGCCATTGAAGAGCATCACCATCGGCATTGACGATGTGCCGGATACAGCTACCGGCAAGGGAACTGTCATCATCCACAACCTGAAAATCGGCAATTGGAAGTAATAATCAGTCGCGGAGAAGAATAGGGCGTTTTCATTCATTTTCATGGACATGGACAAGAATGGACATCATGGACGGAATGGACACGATGGACTTTCCGTTTGATGGACGAATGGACAGGTTCAAAGACGTCACCTGCTGTACGTGTGTCCATTCTGTCCATAAAAACGTGTCCATTTGTGTCCATGACGTCCATTGTGTCCATCGTGTCCCTGTCCATTAAAAAACGAGACATTTTCCGACGTGGTTCATAGAATGAAAACTCCCTGCGGAGAAGATTTTGCATGGTGAATTCTGATGAAATATGCATGACAAGGAGATGTGAAATGAAAAAACTAGCAATGTTAGCCTTGCTTGCGGCGAGGATGCTTATGGCCGATGTTACCGTGCCGAGGGTGGCGACAGCGCCTGCTGTAGATGGTGTCATCGGGATCGAGGAATGGGCCGGCTGCAAGATCGACGTGCCATTTACCGTGCCTGTAACAAAGGAAATCGCAAAGAACCCAGTCGAACTGTACATGGGCTATGACGACAGCCATATTTACATTGCATTGAAATTTACGCCTTCGGAATCTGCAAAAAACGATACAAAGAAAGGCTTCTTTAATTCTCCCAGGGTCGAGCTCCGCTTTGGCGAAGATGAGCAAATCAGCATATTTGGTGTTACCTTCGATGGCAGGCAGTTTCCTGGCAAGGGCTGGAATGCGGCGACTAGGGAAGGGGTCATTGAACTGAGCTTACCGCTCGAGATGATCCATGGTCACCGGGTCTACAAGGGCAATGTCGTCATGAGCGATGGAAAAGAATCTCTTGCCTTGTTTCCGTTGGGGGAGGTTTCCTTTGCCGATCCCCGCTTCCATCAGTATTTCTACCTTGGCAGCAAGGCGGAAATAGAAGCCAGCAAAAAGGCTCTGGCTTCCCAGGCAGAAAGTGAGCTACGAAAGACAGAGCAGCTGGCTGCGCAGTTCAAGGTCATGGCGCCCATCGAGATGGCCGTTAAATCCGCCAAGGAATGCAAGGTTGCCAAGGTCTGGAAGCCTTATGTTTTCGAGCAGAGCGGCAAGGATTTCCACTTCGTCTTCCTTCCCAAAATGACTGATTTCTCCGTTCCGAATGTCGAGAATAGCCTGCCCTTGTTCCAGGATGCAGCTTATCAGGTGCATTGCTGGGAACTTGACCATGGTATGCGCCAACCTCTCCATACCCTCGAGAAACTGCTGGCAAATAAATCAGCGGCGGCAACCCATATCCTGACCAAGTGCGACAATCCCATCTACTACAGTATTGACGGCGGCTACCACACCTATGAAAATATGCTGCAGATCAGCAAGGAGGCGCGTGATGAATTTGTCGCCAAGTACGGCAAGCGCCTGCTTGCCCTGGATGAAAATGAATCCGTGGGACCTTCAGGCGGTTTCCCGATGATCATGGGACTGGCTGGTCTTAACCCACAGAATAAGAAAGAGGCATACGAGGCGTTGAAGAGCGTGGCTTTTGACACGCGCCGCACCTTCATCCGTGACTGGGCTGTGTTCTATCCCGAACTGCAGCCATACCGTTCCCCCGTATCCGCCACATTTACCGATCATCTTTACTTGAGCATGGGCTTCCGCATGGCCGGCTGCGAATGCGGCCCGAAGACCTTGTGCATGCCTTTCAGTTATGCGGTGTCCCGCGGTGCAGCGCGCCAGTATGGCAGACCTTACAGAATCTATTTGACCACCCACGAGGATAAGATCGTGTTCCCCGGCTGGGAAGGTGCATCGCGGCATTACACCTTCAATGATTACCGCAGAGCGCTGTTTCCTGGAACACGCAGGCATCGTATGACTAAGAAGGGCGACAGCTACTGGTTTATGATGGAGGGGCCTGAATTCGGTGTGCAGCATATGGACTGGTACCGCTGCTTTGTGTATGCCTATATGGCGGGCGCCAACACCTTCTTTGATGAATGCGGGCACTATCTGATGTACGCCCGTTACGACTACAAGACGATTGACAAGGAAGACCCATTGCTGGTGAACCTGCGTGATATCAAGCACTACCTTTCACCTATGGGTGAAATGATGTCCGACTTCTATGATAACATCGTCTGCAAAGAAGACCGCGGCGCCATCTACACGCCTGTAGCCATCATGTGGGATCAGTATCACGGCCATTTCTCCAATTACCATGGCACGCCCTGGGGACTGTTTGACAATACGGAGGGGGATTTGATGATGCACGCTTTGATGAACAGTCTGTTCCCTGAGGATAAGGAAAAAATCTGCTACAGCCGCGGTTTCCGCACGTCTGCACATGGTGATGTGTTTGACGTGATTACCAACGCCTCGAGCCAGGAGACGCTGAACAGTTATCCTGCCATCTTCTTCTGTGGCGATGTGCCCATTGACGATGCGTTTGCCGCGAAGCTGGTGACCTACGTCAAGCGGGGCGGCAAGCTGGTCATCAACTACAAGCAGGTTGAATCCGTGGTGGATAAGTTCCCCAGGGGCTTCTTTGGCGCGGAAATCACGGCGGAACGCCGCAAGTCCAGGATCAGCTACAGCCGTTTCTCCGGCAAGACTCTCGAGGAGCGCATTCCCTTTACCTATACCGTTGCCCAGGCCGCCAAGGGGACGGAAGTGCCGGTTTTTACCGCCGATGATGTCCGGGACCCGCTGGTGCTGATCAGAAAGTACGGCAAGGGACGTGTCATCCTGACCATGCCGGATTTTCTGAAGGAGCGCTACTCTAATAGCGCCATGCTGAACATATTCCATGACCTGATGCTGCAGCTGGGGCGTGAGGCGCTGCCCGTCACAATCGATGGGGACATTCAATTCCATGTGAACCGCAACAAAAAAGGCTGGCTGGTGGTGTTATACAACAATTACGGAGTTGGCTTCAATGCTACCTGGCAGTATCCGCAGCGGAAACCGGACAGTAAATTTGATGCCAAAGTCACCGTGACCCCTAAGTTCAAAGCCAAATCGATTCGTGAATGGTTCACAGGTTCAAAGGACCTGACTTTGACGGTTCCCGCCGGCGATATCCGCATTCTTGAAATAAGGGATTGAGAACAAAGGACGATACGACAGTTCAGGCATCGCAACCTTTTAAACACGGTCTGATATCAATCAAAAATCAAATTGACCTAATTAGACCGTGTCCAAAAAGGAGTTTTTAACCACGAAAGGCACGAAAAAGCACGAACTTTTTTTAGAGTTGGGCAGTGTGCTGATCGTAACATTCAGAAATTCTATCACCAATTTCCGTCTTTTTCTCCGACGGATCCGCATCTTGCCTCTTGCAACGTGGGAGGGGCAAACATCAATCACAACCGGGACGGTTGCGCTACTTTTTAATCCGCGTGCAATCTCATCCGTCGAAGCAGCAAACCCTATAAAAAATTTTCAGCGCCTTCCGTGCTTTCCGTGGACAAAAAATAGGGCTGTTGCTTTGACGGGGCGCGTTCACTATCATGGGGAGTTTATTTTGGCCAGCTTGATGGTCGGATCAGTTCCTCGGGTAGTTCTGGAACGATAGCGGCGATTTTCCGCAGTAGGTCTTTCGGCAGTGCTCCTTTTTGTACGATGCTTATGTTTTCCAGCAGTTGTTCCGGGGTATCTACTCCGCTTAGGATGCAGGTGAAATCCGGATTGCTCAGTAGATAGCGGAAATACAGTTCGGATGGTTTCAGGGCGGCTTCCCGGGCCAGCGCTTCGAGTTGCCGCCGCACTGGCAGGAGTTTTTCCTTGAAGACCGGGTGCAGCTGGTCTTCCGGTTTGAATAGAAGCCCTTGCAGATATACGCTGCGCACAAAAATCAGGCCGCCCCGAGCCGCCGCGCGGTGTGCATACTCTGTAAAACGACGATCCAGAATATTGCCAGGTATCTGGGTTGCATCCAGCGCTTCAATATCCCTGGTCTGATTACTATCGAGGGATGCACCGACAAACTGCACCAGGCCCCGCTCGCGATATTTCTCGAGCAGCGGAAGGGAGTCCAGCTCGCTTTCATGATGAATCAGCACCCCCTCGACATCATCTCGTTGCAGGGCTTTCAGTGAAGTGGTGAGCGAACGCTCGACCCATGCTTCGCGCTCACCATGCGGAAGGTCTTTCGGAAAAACCTGGATTTTGGTGATGATTTTGAAGTGTTTCTGCAGACCGGTTTTCTTCAGTGCCGCTGCGATTTGCTCTTCGCTGTCACCGTAACTGCGCGCGGTATCCAGGACATTGACTCCGTTGTCTGCTGCTGTTCGCAAAATTGCCTGGATGCATTCGGGGTTCGGTTTGCCTTGTTGATTGTTGATGCCGTAGGCCATGCCGAACTGAACGGTTCCCAGCATTAACCGTGAAAATTGCACGATATCCTCCCTTATTTTGCAGTATATCCACCGTCCACCGGGATGTTGCAGCCGGTCAAATACAGCGATGCGTCAGAAGCCAGAAAAACAATGACTCCCTTCAGGTCGGAATCATTCGCCAGGCGCCCCAGCATCGTATTGGCACTGTACTGCCGGATAAATGCCTCGGGCTGATTATTCAGAAAGCCGCCTGGGTTGATGCAATTGACCCGGATCCCATAGATTCCCAGCACACTGGCGGCAAAGCGGGTAAAATTGACCATGCCGCCTTTTTCATAGAAATAGATAGGGGATGCATCTCTGGAAAACATATCCGTTCCCTCATAATTGACCGGATTTGGTCCCAGCAGACCCATATAGCTTCCGACATTGATAACCGAGCCGGCCTGCTGTTTCTTCATCTGCTCGGCGGCCAGCCTGGTTATGCAGAAAAGTCCGGAGGCGTTGACCCGCAGGCTGCGGTCAAAATCATCCATGGACAGCTTCCAGCTCTTGCAGGCACAGCGGGTCACTGCATTGTTAACCAGAACATCGAGGCGTCCGCTGCGTTCAATGATTTCAGCAATGGTTTTTTCAATGCTTTTCTCATTGCCCAGATCAAGTTCGAGTGCAGTTACCGATAGCCTGCGGCTGCGAAATTCCTCCGCAACCTTTTCTTGTTCCGCCAAGTTTCGGGAAGCCAGGAACGTTTCCGCGCCGGCTTCTGCCAATGCCTCGACGATCTGCTTGCCAAACAATCCTGCACCACCGGTAACTAGTGCGGTTCTACCTTTCAGGGAAAACGATTCCAAAACCATCATGCCTAATGCTCCTTTTCTGCGTGTCTGATGCAAACTTCACTTCTGGCAATTCAATCAATGTAATGTGCTTTCATGCGCAAGCAAATCATGTCACCCGGAAATTCTCTGCGGTTATATTAATACTGATTGAACAACGAAATGCACAAAAAAAACCCGAAAAAGGGGGGCAATATGAGTTTAGTTGCAAACCCGCAAGCGATCCGCCTGGGCATTATCGGCATGACTGAGGGCAATGGTCATCCGTACAGCTGGAGCGCGATTTTCAATGGATATGACCGGGAGGCGATGACTGCGGAATGTCCGTTTGCCGGCATCCCGGCTTATCTGAACAAGGAGGACCCTGCTACGATGGGCATTCCGGGTGCCAAAGTCGTTGCCGTCTACTGCGACCGTCGTTCTGACGCTGAACATGTCGCCCGTCTGTCAAAAATTCCGCAAGTTGTGGATCGTCCGGAAGATCTTATTGGCAAGGTCGATGCGGTCATTATTGCCACGGATATCGGTCATCAGCATGTCGAGCGAGCCCGTCCCTTTATCAAAGCCGGCCTGCCCCTCTTTATCGACAAGCCCCTTTGCGACAACCGGGAAGACCTGCAATACTTCCGGGATGCGGTCGCAGCCGGGCAGCCGCTGATGTCCTCGAGCTGCATGCGCTATGTGAAAACATTTGTGCCGTATCATGATGGTCGCACCCGGGAATTTGGAGACCTGCGCCTGGTCATGATGAAAATGTCAAAAAAGTGGGAGACCTATGGAATTCATGCGCTCGAGGCAATTTATCCGATCGTCGGACCGGGTTTCCTGAGTATTAGCAACCGGGGAGATTCCCGGCATAATATTGTCCACATGCGGCATCGGCGCGGCATCGAAATCGTCATCTGCAATATTTATGATATGTTTTATGATCCAAGTCTGACATTGAGCGGAACTCTGGGGTCAGCCACTCTTCACAGCACTGATACGTATGGGACTTTCCGTGCACAGCTGGTCGCCTTTGTCGATTATCTTCGCAGCGGCAAACGCCCCTTTGACTTCTCTCAGACCTGTGAATTGATGCAGCTAGTCATCGGCGGCATTGAAAGCCGAGAAAAGCAGGGCGCCGAAATCCCAATACTCGGTACTTAAAATTTTTTTACAACGAAAGGCACGAAAAGGCACGAAAATTTTTTATAGGGTTGTTGCTTCGACGGATGAGATGGCCCGCGCTTTAAAGAGTGGCGCAACCGTCCCGGTTGTGAAGGTGCTTTCCGTCTTTTCCTGCTGAATAACAGGGGGTGCGGGGTGCGTGGTGCGGGACGTCTGTGTTCTGTCCACAATGTCCACTCCGTGCGTCCCGTCTGCCCCGTCCGACGGCTGCTTCGCGCGCGCGTGTACCTTATACAAAGGGCGGTTTGCCCCCTGGGTGGGTGGGGCTAGATGATGTCTGAACCACGGGGAAAACATAGTGCCGGAAAAACGGAATTTCAAGAAAAATCATAAAAAATCATACA
>JAPXLT010000048.1:0-21334 GCA_033809415.1 Lentisphaeria bacterium | reverse complement strand
GGTGAAGGGTGAAGGGTGAAGGGTGAAGGGTGAAGGGTGAAGGGTGAAGGGTGAAGGGTGAAGGGTGAAGGGTGAAGGGGGCAGGGGGCAGGGGGCAGGTTTAAAAAGTGGCGCGACCGTCCCGGTTGTGATTTCTGATTACTCGCCGACGCCCGGCAGGTCGGACGGGTCGGACGGGTCGGACAGGTCGGACGGGTCGGACAGGTCGGACAGGTCGGACGGGTCGGACAGGTCGGACAGGTCGGACGGGTCGGACAGGTCGGACAGGGTGGACAGGGTGGACAGGGTGGACAGGAGGCAGGACGTCCCTAACGAACACCGCCTGAAACCTGCACCCTGCACCCTGAAACCTGCACCCTGAAACCTGAAACCTGTACCCTGTACCCTTTATTTCACCGGGCTCCATTTGGCGATGGGATTGGGGTGAACGAGGGTTTTGCGTCCATCGAGCAGTTTGCTTATTTCGCTTTCGATGGCCGCGACCTCGGCGCTGTTTTCCTGGACTTCCAGATCGAGGTCGATGGTGTATACCTGTTGTGGCTGCAAGTTGACAACCCGGCCATTTTCCCGTTCGAAGGTTTTGAGGTTGGGATAATTGGTTGCCGGTTCCATGCCAGTGACATATCCCTCGCAGTCTGAAGCAGTGTGTTTCCATTGGCAAAAACAGGGCAGCTGATTTTTATTCCAGCGCAAAGTGACGCCTTTGTCACCGGCCTGATTGCGCAACATGGAAAGGGTCGAGCCATCAGAAGCAGCGGCAAAGTCATGGTAACTGCATTGTTCCGCATAACCGGCTTCCGGCGCCTTGTAAATGTCCCAGGTGTCGATGTCTTCCGCAGCTCTGGGGTCACGTGGCGCTGCTTCCAGCGAAGGAGCAACCAGCCGTGCGCCGGGATCGAGGAAGGGGCGACCGAAATTGCAATGATAGAGCATCTGGAATTCCGCCGGAACGGCACCAAAGTTCATGACTTGATCCTGAATGCTGATTTTGCTGGAACCGACGAAGGTGGACATGCGGGTTGTCAGGCGGTATTGCGGGCAGAAACAGGCTGCTTCTTCAACCACGCCAATGACCACCAGTTCGATGGGGTCGCTGTAAATCACTTGCAATTCAACATATTTGGCTGGCAGATTGGCAATATGGCCATGCAAATTCAGCAGGGTTTCCTTATATGAACCGTCCGCTTGGCGAATACGGTCAATGCCATTGGCGCCATTGGAATGCAAGCCGCAACGCACGATGCACTCATTGAAACCCTTCAACCAGCCCTGGCAGCTGTCCGGCTCGAGCAGATTGATGAACGCCGGGTTTACTGGATTGGCGGCAGGTGAATGCCAGCCCAGAAAGTTGCCGCCGCAATCGCCACGGTAAAGCCCCATCCCGCGAGTGGTCAGAATGGTGAAACTTAAATGTCCGTTGTTGACGGTAACTTGATCGATGCCATCGGAAAGCCCGCCTTTGAGGCGGCTCTTGGTGATCGACCAGTTGCCAGCGCTGCGGAAAGGCAGGTTCTCCGAAGAGAGAACAAAGTTCTCTACATAAAAGCCCGTATCATTGTCGAGTACAACCTGAGATTTTTTTTCGATCATGTCACATACCTCTTTTTTCAGACTGTGATTTCCTTTTCTGCTTCAACAAGAACAGAACCTTCATCCAAACTCCTTACTATACAACTTGAACCCTATTTTTCCCTGCCAGAAACAAGAAAACACCTGTTTCTCGAGTGTTCCCGGTAAGGCGTCAGTGAACCCAGGTAAGCGAGAAATTCTTTTTGAACAACGAAATGCCCGAAAGGACACGAAAAAATTTCATGGAAGTGGCTTTTTCTGCGAGAATGTATTGTGTTCGCCATGAAATTTTTTCGTGTCCTTTAGTGTCTTTCGTTGTAAAAAAACTGTCACCCAGATTACTGACGCCTTACTGTTCCCGAAGCAGACAGACTCTGGTCATCCAAAGGAAGAGGCAAGTTGTCTCTTGGGTACGAAAAAAAACGCTGGGCGAAATATATTAAGCCGTTGTACGGAATGTTTCCGGGAAAATTGTTTTGCCACTGCCCGGTTGAAGCTGAAAGAGAATATATGAATGAACATTATTATCGCCGTCTGGATGCGCTGCTGATCGTCGGCATCCTGCTGATCTATTTTTTCTGCAACCTGCAAAAAGTCATTATTCCAGGGTCGATTTTCAACGAACTGCAGGCGCATTTCGGAGCGACAGCGGTTGAAATTACTGGACTGGGTGCGGTCTTCATGTACTGCTATGGCTTTTTCCAGCTGGTCACTGGGATGCTGATCGACCGCTATTCCGGCGTGCGCGTGTTGGTTGTCGGTGGAGCTGTTTTCACACTGGGCTGCTTGCTGACGGCGCTGCCCTTGTCGCTGAAAGGAATGTATGCTGCGCGCCTGCTGGCCGGCCTTGGATCCAGTACGATTTATCTTTCCATGATCACCGAAATGTCCCGCATCTGCGGACGGAATTTTCCGCTTTTTGTTGGTTTGGGCGCCTTTTGCGGCTATTCCGGCAGCGTCGTTGGCAGTGTTCCGTTTGTTCTGCTGGCGCAACGTTTTCATTGGCAGCATCTTTTGCTGATTCTGGCGCTGTTGATGCTGCTCGTGCTGCTCGGTTTCATGCTGTTGGGCTGGTTGGCGAAGCTGCCGAGAATTCGGGATGATCTGCATTTTTCCCCGGCGACTTTCGGAAAACCCTTGAAAAATCCCCAGAATTGGTATACGATGATGTTCATGTGCTTTATTTTCGGGAGCTATTTTACCCTGCAAACCGTCATTGGAAAAAAGATTCTCGAAGATTTTGCCGGTATGAGCGCCGCTTCAGCTGGTCTTGTCCTGACAATGATGGTGGTGCTGGCCGCCGTCGATGGCTTTGCCGTAACTCTGCTAAGCAAATGGGCTGGGAACTGGAAAGTTGTCGTCCTTCGTGTGGCGGCAGTACTGACTGTATTTTCCCTGACAGCGGCTTTGATAGCAGTCGGTCTGGGCTATCGTGCGCACTGGTACTGGTGGTGTGTCTTTATCATTCTTGCTGCCGCCGCTAATTTTGCTCCACTGATCTTTGTTGTCGCCCGTGATAACAATCCTGCAGAATCTTTTGGAACTGCCTCGAGTATCATCAATAGCAGCCCTTATGTCGCAGTGGCCATTTTGGGCAACCTGATCGGCTGGATCATGGGGCAATGGGAACCTGTCGCAGTATCCGGTAAAATGCTTTATCCATCCCAAGCGTATTTCGCCATATTTTTCCTCTTGATGCTTTGCTCTATCCTAGGATGCATTGGCACTTTCCTGCTAAAGGAAAAGAGAGCGCGGACATGACACGCTGATCGACGAAAGGGAGACTGGTTTTGAAGTAGCCTTTACGTGCTGCAATAAACTCAAAACGGTAATGCGTCAGTAAAGTTGGATGACAGTTTTTTTACAACTAAAGACACGAATGGACACGAAAAAATTCATGGCAAGCATGACACATTCGCGCAGAAAAAGCCACTTCCATGAAATTTTTTCGTGTTCTTTCGGGCATTTCGTTGTTCAAAAAGAATTTCTCGCTTACCTAGGTTCACTGACGCCTCCGGAATCCGGAATCCGGAATACGTAAGGCAAAATCGCGGTCGCAACTTGAAAAGCATTCCTTAATGTCTTATAATTAACACATTCGCTTCTACTTGTCTGTTATCGGTTCCGTGGCGCTTTGTCATCGGGACAGAATCATGTCATAAGAGTTATGTCCGAAAATGCGGAAATATTAGAATCAGCTTCTCCTGTTCCGATTCCTGCAAAGGATGACAAGGAGCATGAGACGGTCGTCCTGCCTAGGGATGCCTCGGGAAATATGCTTCCAGGCGAGCCAGTGCAGGATGCTGAACTTGCCTCGAGGGTACCTGGCTGCAAGCTGCTGTCGGTGCTGGGTTCCGGCGGGATGGGGACTGTGTATCTTGCCCGCCAGGAAAATCTCAACCGCCTGGTGGCAGTCAAAGTCCTCAACAACCGTTTCGCCGAAAATCCCCGCTTTATCGAATTCCTGAATCAGGAGGCGCTGACGATGGGGGCGTTAAGCCATCCTAACATCGTTAGTTGCCATGATGTCTTTACCAGCCCCGAAGGCGTTTTTATCATCATGGAATACGTTCCGGGACGCTTGACCGGGCGTGACCTGGTGTTGCGTCTGGGCGGCTTGCCGGAGGACATGGTGGTGGAAATCATGCTTCAGGTGGTGCGTGCGTTGGCTTATGTTCATAGCAAAGGCTACATACACCGGGACCTGAAGCCGGACAACTTGCTGATATACCGGGAATCGCAGTATCCTCCGAGAAGTTTTTCTGATGTTTTCAGCAATCCCGACAGCCGGGTTATGATTTGCGATTTTGGTATTGCCGCAGGCGCCCAGGCGATTGCTGACAGTAACATGCGTGGCGTCCTTTTCGGAAGTCCGGCCTTCATGGCGCCGGAACAAGCCTTTACGCCGGACAAAGTTGATTTTCGCGCGGATATCTATGCGCTGGCGACAACAGCCTGTTTTCTGCTGACCGGCAAAACCCCCTTTGATGGTCACAGCCGGGACGAGCGCCTGCTGCTCAAAGCCGAAAATAATATTCCGGACCCCATCCTCGCCAACGGGAAAAAACCCTGCCGGGAATTTCTCAATGTGCTGCGGAAAATGGGAGCGGCAGACCCGGAGGAACGATATCAGGATTATCGTACTCTGATCGCTGATCTGGAATATCTTTCCCTTTTCTATGCGGATCGGGCTAAAAAACTGCCGCAAACCTTGATGAAGCGAAAACGAAGCTTCTTTCTCGGATTGGGGTTTGGGGTTGTGGGAATTTGCGTTGCCATCGGAATATTTTATTTTCAGCGCTACCTGAATCTCCTCGAGGAGAACAATTATGTCTCTAAAACCATTTCCATGATTTTCTGGGAAGGCGAGCAGGATGGCTGGCGAATTTTTCAGAGAGATTTCGGCACAGACCAGCCAAGCCTGATCGGCACCGCTGGCGCAGCCTCCCTGATGTTGCGGGAACCCCTGCAACCCGGCCAGTCCGTCAAATTCAGCATTCGCTTGCAGGGATCGCAAAGCACTACGATATCATTGCTGGATGAGCAGCATGAACGCAGAGCCAGCTTCGCATTTTATGGATTCCGGGACAGCCAGCAATTGCTGATCCGCATGAATATCGAGCAGGATAATATGCCTATGGGAGCGGCACCTCTGGCAACAGAACTGGACTGGACAAATATCAAAATATCAGTTACGGCAAGGCAAATCTGGTTTTATGTCAACGGCGAACTGCGCGGGTTCCGGCATCTGGACAAAGAAGTCGAAGGATGGCACCTGCAAATTGACGAGGTGCGTTCCAACTACCTCCAGATCAAAGACTTCTTTGTCACAAAAATGGATAACGAAAACGGCGCCTGATGTGGCCA
Organism: Lentisphaeria bacterium; assembly: GCA_033809415.1. Taxonomy (GTDB): domain Bacteria; phylum Verrucomicrobiota; class Lentisphaeria; order Oligosphaerales; family Oligosphaeraceae; genus JAQVUB01. The sequence continues at coordinate 15,898 of JAPXLT010000048.1, read as the reverse complement.
GTTTTTAACAACGAAAAGACACGAAAAGGCACGAAATTTTTATAGGGTTTGTTGCTTTGGCGGGTGGGATTGCCTGCGAACCGATCAGTCGTCCGTGTGGGTTGTGGGCGTTAGTCCAGTCCAGGTTTTCTTTTGATAGACTCGGATGTAATCGACTTTGAAGGTGGTTGAAAATCCCGGTGTTTTCAGGATTTCGTTGTGGCGTCCTCCGAAGCTGAATATGACATTATGATCTTTGACCGGGATTGGGTGATCCTTCTCGTTCAATCGCCAGCTTTCGATGCCGTCGATAGAAAAAATCAGGTCTGTCGGTGTCCATTCCAAGGCTACGGTATGAAAGCCTTTGTTCAATCCTGGTGGCCTGCGGGCGCGTGTGCCTCCGGAAAAGGAGACTCTTTGTTTGGTTTTGGGGTCGATATTGTACCAGTGTGTGGTATGGCTAAGGGCATTCCGTGAAGGGTTGACGGATTCCATAATGTCGATTTCCATTCCTTTGTTCACCGGATCGTAGGGGTCCATCTGACCTTCCGGCAGCATCCAGAAGCTGGCATTGGCGAAGTCGGAGTCGTGAAGTTCGAAGCGGCATTCAAAATACCCGTAAACAAAGGTTTTTTTCCCGGTCGAGCTGATCCGCGGCTGTTCTATTTTGCCGTCATCACCCAGGCGGGTGGTGAAAAGAATATTTCCTTTTCCGTCAAAGGAGATGGATTTCGGAGTGAGCAGATAGGGGCGTTTCCCGGCGAAATCCATGCTATAAATTTTCCATTTGCTCTCGTCCACTTGTGGCCCGTCAAATTCGTCATTCCAGACTAGTTCATAATCCGGGGATGGCGGGCCAGCCCGGAATTTTCCTTCGGCCTTGGCTTTGGCATAATTGGCTTCGAACTGGTCATCAGAATATTTATTGCGCGAATTTCTGAGTGTATTTTCGTTGAGCCCCTCCAGGATCAGGCGTTCCACCTCGATCCATCCACCTCCGGCGCCGGTTCGATAGACGATCATTTCATGCTCACGGGCTTTGGACGCGGCAGGAACTAGTATCACTTCAAAATAGTGCCAGTCTGGTTTGATGTCCGCATTGGAAAATCTGTAGGCGCGTATTTTTGACCAATTATCGCAGGCGATGCCGATGTGTCCTTGCATTGGTCCGGTGAAATCACCTCCGCGGATATATCCGCTTAGGCGATACTTTTCTCCAGGAATTAGGACTAGGCCATTTTGCCGCAGAGCCACAGTTTTCTGGCCGTCCACTCCCGGCAAATGAATAGATCGCGCACCATGCCGGCTTGGCCCGTATGATTCCTTGCCATAGGAATTCCACCCACGCGGCGGCAGGGTGTTACCTCCTTCGCGAAAATAGCCGTTGACGATAAGGTTGGGTATTTCGATCTCGAGGCGCTGGTCTAGCGGGCGTTCGGCGGCGTTCTGCACTTTGACTGAAATGATACCCGATTCAGGAACCGGTTCGGGATTCTTGCTGGTCTGGGAAGCTTCTGCCGCATATACGCTTCCAGCAATGGCTAATATCATGGCGGCAAGAGTCTTGCTGCAAGACATAGCTCTCTCCTTTCGTTTCTGCCCTTATTTTTGATTGATTCCCCAGAACATGTTGCCCGGGTCGGTGCTTTTGGTGGTTTTATTAAAGGTGTCCAGGTGGAATCCATGTAAGTCCTGGGTTTCCACGTGCGCATCCATGTAGAGGACATTGGATTTTCCCGCATGCCGGAAAACACGATTGGTCACGTAATCGTCGTTCAAATTATTAAAGTTGGAGGGTAGGGTATAGGCGGTATTTGTTCCTCCATCGATTGCCTGCATGACTCGATGAAGGTTTTTGCGGCTTTTCATGAAGGTGAAAACATGCGGATGATCGGTGGCGCGGTACGGCGTATAGAGTTCAGCCCACATCAGATAGTAAAGGAAATCATACTGAATTGTCCACCAGTTATTGCTGGCAATGGTATGTGTTGCCGCTGGGCAAAAGAAATGCTTTTGCGCCGCTTTCCTGGATGCCAGCTCAGTTCCAAACTCAGGTCCAAGATAATTCCCAAGGCGAGCAGTGATACGATAGGCTGACGCGTCGGGTTCGACACCACCATTAGCCGCTTTGGCAGCAGCGGCAGATACCACAATAGGCAGATAGGCATTGTTGTCATCCTGATACATGCTCGAGGCCGTGCCAATCTGCTTCATTTTAGAAACACAGCTAATAGTTTGCGCCTTGGCACGCGCCTTGGATAAAGCCGGCAGCAGCATCGAAGCTAAAATCGCAATAATGGCGATCACGACCAGCAACTCAATTAAAGTAAAACATCTGCGCATTTTCTTGTCCCCTTTTTGATTGTAGATTGAACAAACAATGAAAAACATTTTTAACCACGAACCACACGGACTTTACACGGACTTTACACGGACTTTACACGGACTTTACACGGACTTTACACGGACTTTACACGGACTTTACACGGACTTTACACGGACTTTACACGGACTTTACACGGACGACAGGTCGGGCGGGTTGCTATGTGCCAAAGTCGGCTTTACGCAATTGCGTCGGAGGCGATATGGAGCGCCGGCGGCTCGCCGGCATGAAGCCGGTTTTCCTCTCTCATTACTGAAAACATTACTGAAAAATCAAAAAAGTTCAAAAAGATTCTCAAAAATGAGAAAGACCTTCAAAGCCAGTAACTTGCGCATCGTTTTTTTGAAAATCTTTCACAAAAAACAAGATTCTGGGTGATAGTAGTACGAAAATTTTTTTATGGGTTGTTGCTTTGACAGATGGGATTGCACGCGAATTTGTGATCTGGTCTGTTGCTTTCTTCGACGGATCGGTCGGATCGGCGATGTTGGGATTAGCCCTGAAAGGGCGCGACATACCAGCCCAGGGCAACGCCCTGGGTCAGGGATCACACCAACCGTAAAGCCCTGAAAGGGCGTGACATAGGAACCAGCCACAGCGTAATTCCCATGTAAAATCTTTCACACAACAAGAAATTGTGTGAAAGAATGAAAACGCCCTGAGAGGCACGGAGGTGGCGGATAGAAGAACATTTCGAGGTGAACCGGTGGGGTGAATTATCTCCAACCGATCACATGCATCCCGGCATTTCTCTTTGTGCCTCTGTGCCTTTGTGAGATGCCACAGATGATTCGTGCAATTTGATTTTTGATTGGAATCAATTGGCGATGATACCTTTTCCGTTTGGGTCCAGCAGTTTAAGACGCAGGCAGCGCCACCAAGCGGCGATCAGGTAGAGACCTCCGTAACTGGCGTATGTTTCCGGCTCAAAGCGATTGATTCGGTCGATGAGCAATTCCAGTTGTACTGGTGCAATTGGGCGTTGCGGTACCATCATTTGTATCAGGGGAGCTTCTCCAGCTTCGCGAACGCGGCGGGCAGCATCCCGGTAGGCTTCTGAAAAGAGCGGGATGCAATGTCGGCAGCCTGGTATGACAATGGCGCTGGTCGTAGTCCGCCAATCGCCTGGCAGGACGCTGTAGTCGCAATGCAAATCGTCATGGATCGCCTGCCAGCCGGCAAATTCAGAGTAGCTAGCGGCCAGGTGCATGGCTTGCAGATATTTTTGCCGGAGCTGCTGGTCTTCCTGTTCGACTTCATATAGCAAGTGCAACGAAGATTGCATCTGTAGCAATGCGAAAGCGTGATATTTCCTCAGATGCAGTTGCAGGCTCTGTTTCGCTGCCTCGCTGGCATACTTCCGATACATCTGGAACCAGTGCTGGTCGCCACTAACTGCGTAAGCGGCAGCGTACAGCATCGGCAGCCTGGCAGCCTCATGCGGGTTGACTTCCCACATTTTACAGACGCTACTACGCGGCAATTTGCCATCGCAGCGGGGAATCGTAAAATCATTTTCCGGGGTGATGTGTTTTTGCAGATGAAGTGCCACATCTACAAGCAGTTCGCGGATCTGGTTTTTTTCACCTTCTGAAGCCATTCCGCTGTTGTAATAGACCCACAATCCGTGCCCGAAATGCGTATATTGATCCCGGGAGCTTTCCGGATAGCAGGAGCGTCCGTCCCGTGGTGAAATGCTCCGTGCCACAAAACCTTTCACTTGATGGATGGTGGCGCAAGCCCGCAATCCTTGGAAAACCGTTCGGGCAAGTTCAGCGCTGGCAGGGTCTTTGGTGACATGGTAGCGGTCAACCAGCATTTCCAGGCATACACCGCCATTGATGACCGAATCTTCCATCCCGCTGCCCCATCCGCAAGGATTGGGAAGACGGGCGGCAATCTCTTCAGGCGTCGGCAAGTGATCCTGACCACGACCTGGCGACAAATTTCTGCGATAATCATAGATCAAGCGCATTTCAGGATTGAAATGCTCCGCAAAAAAAACTTTCTCGCAACGGGCAATCTTTTCTGCTGTATGGCGGCAGTCTACAACTTGTCTTGACATGCTCTATTCTCCTCGATGCAAACGGATGTTTCCCTGGCAGAAATGAATCCGCCACAACCGATGCAATAAGTTCAACATATGGAATATATAACAGGGTTTTCTCATTGTCAAATTCACTGTTGATTTTTCCTGCATGCTGAGTAATGCCTCAGCCTTCTGTAGTGCGGGGTGCGGGGTGCGGGGTGCGGGGTGCGGGGTGCGGGGTGCGGGGTGCGGGGTGCGGGGTGCGGGGTGCGGGTGCAGGGTGCAGGGTGCAGGGTGCAGGGTGCAGGGTGCAGGTGGTGTGGTGCTAGTCATGGTTGTCTGACTTGCAGGGTCATGCTGGCTTGCCAGCTTTGCCCAACCGGGAGTTCCCTCTGGTTGAAAATCGGTTCGAAGGTGCAAGTTTCCAGCCCCGGGCTGTCGAATGCGGCAAAGCCATGGAAATCTTCAACCGGGCTTACTCGAACAGAAAGGATCGTCTGATTTTTCGGTGCAACAAAATCCACTTCCGCAGCAGAAATCAAAATTATCCGCGTTTTTTCTTTTTCGGGCATGTTCCGTAAAATATGCTGATCGGCAGGGACTCCGTTCATTCTAAAGAAATATGAATTGAAATCCCGTTTGAATTCATGCGTGTTTTGTCCGGCCTTGAGGAGAGCTTTCCCGCTTTGTTTTTCTTGGCTGGCCAGCAGCATCGGCAAATTCTGATAGCGGTAGGCAAATCGCAGGGTGTCGGAGTAAGGATTTTTCAGGGTTGAGGTGATTTTTACCTGGTGCGTCGTGAATTCCATTCGTTTGTTCAGTACTAGCCCTGTCAAATCCTTATGGTCATTCAGATTCAGCTTGCGTTCCAACTCGATAGCCAGCCCACCGTCAATCTTTTCGGTTTTCAGCACGGTCATGGGGTGCTTGATGCGGGCGGCGGGCACCCATGGTCCATCCACTGCCAAACCGAGATCCGGATCGGACACGCAAAGTTCGGTTCCGTCCTGCAAACGCCAGCTGCTGATAAAAGCACCTCGCGACAACTCGACTCGGCAGATGTCATTGCCACTTTCGACAAGCAAACTTGTCTGGCGGTCAGTAGGCACCGAGACACGGGTATCGTAGGCGCCCACACGCTGCACCCCTCGCGTTCCCTTGGTTTTACTCTCGATCCGGAAACGGACTCCGGCATGTTCAAGGCCTTCCAGCATCGAGTAATCCGGCATGCTTTCCATAGGCGGAAGACTCTCCTTCTGGAATGCCAGTTCAGCGGCATAGTCTTGCCTGATGGTTTTCGAGCGCTGCTGTTGCACGCGCTTCACCTCTGCTTGTGTCAGAAGCGGGGACGAACTCTGAAGAGCTTGTCCAGACTCAGGTTGCATGACAAAAAAGGCCCAGCGCAAGGCACCGCAATGCAGGGTAATTCCCTCGGCCAATTCACGGGCAGAAAATGAACCATAGTCCAGATTTCCATCGAGATTCTTCAGATGATAGCGCTTGTCTACCGGCAGACTGGGGAAAGCAAGGCGGAAGAAGACTTCGCTCCGTTGCCAGAAATTGGCAACTGCAAACAGGTAATCATCGTCTTTGCGAAACGTGTCAACCTGGAGTGCGGATATTGGTTTGTCTGGGGCGTTGAATTCAGCGAAGGGGCATTCCGGGAATGCGGTCAGTGCGGTCACTACAGCGCCTTTTTCCGGGGACAGCTTTTCTCCTTCGAAAACAAAACGTTCGCTGTCGGCGATCAGGGTATTGGCTTCTGCCAGAGCTAGCCAGTACCGGTTGTCATAGCCAGAGGGGAAATAATAGGGCGTGGAACCTTGCCAGCCTCCGATGTACACACTCAAGGTGTCCATCTTCAAGGCTGCCGGGGCAATCGTCATCTGCACGCAAAGCCCCAGGGGGAAAGCCAAGAGTTTTGGGCGTTTTTCAGCGTCGCAGCAGACACGGTCAAGATAACGTGTTGCACTACGCGCGGCGGTCAGCATTCGGATGCGGTCTCCGGTTGGCGGCCAGCGGTTTTCCTTCCAGTGGTAGCCGAGGTACGGTCCCCAGGGATTGATCCAGTCAATCCGGTTTGCATAGTGTGATACGGCGAAAGCATTATCCGCAGTAAGGTTAAATTCTGTATCGAGCATCAGGTCCCGGGTAATCATCGGCATGAATCCAGCGTCTTTTGCGATTTCCTTGAGGTCTTTATCAAAGGTTTCCAGGTAGAGTGCATGTTGCCAGGATTTGAAATCAAACCATTGCTTTCGGAAATTGGTGATGATCTGCCCAGGCCAGTAGGCATTCAGTTCAGCTTCGGAAATTCCACTGTGTTGCCGGAACTGTTCCTTGCATTTTGAGCAATAACAACCGCTGCCGGACTGGAAATGGCCCGGCTCCCAGTTGCTCATTAAAAAGTCAAAGGCGTCGTCCTCGAGCATTTTCTTCCGCAGTGGCGCCAGAATTTGTTCACGATAATATTCGCTTTGCTGAATAACCGTGTTTGGGCAGAGTGCGCTGTGATGAGCCGGTTTGCCATCAGTTCCGAGGAAAGCGGTATAAGCGGGACGTTTGTCAACTTGTGGACCATTTGCCAGGAACCCATCATGGAGGGGGGCGGCGGCCAGGCGCCAGATGCCGGCTTGTTTCATAGCCTGGGAAGTTTCCGGCACCCAGCTAAAGCAGAAATAACAATTGAAGCCCATATCGGCATAGAAAGCGGTGAATTTTTCCATGCTACCATTGCCTGTATCCATCGAGCGATAATCATACACGCCGGTCTGGAAATATTTTGGGCGTTTGCCGGCAAAAGACGGAATGACTTTCAGCGAGAAATGTTTGACCTGTCCTTGATACTGGTCAGCAATAGCCTGATATTCGGCTCGGTATAATTTTTCCGAGGGGGCAAGGTCTGTAGTGATCAGCAGCAAAACAGGAAAAGTTCCTGAATAATCTTTTCGAGCCAGTCTTTCCCACTGATAGACCCGAACTGGAAAAACAAACGTGGTTGAACCATCGGAATTCTTTGTCTCGGTATAGGGATTTCCCCAGTTCCGACTGTTGCCAAGCATCTGGAATCCTGCCGGCAGGGTCAGTTTCATTTTTGGATTTTCCGGCATGTTTCCGGATTCGACTTGCTGTCCGAACAGAAGATGGCCGTATTTGCCGCTGGCCAGATGGAATTGATTGTCCATCGTTGCCATTGGATGCAGTTGCACTTCATAATCGTCAACCATCTGCGTTTGCATTTGAATGTCATACACCTCGGCGGTGCCACAGCCTGAAAGTCCGAAATGCGCCCGCAGAAAGCGTGTCTCTTCTCCTGTGATGAAGCTGAATTCTCCAACACTTTCGTTAGGCAGCAAAGCACAGTTGTGATAAAGCGGAACGCCGACCCTCTTGCGTTCAGCCGAAAATTGATCGACAGTCAGGACGAAGCGGTTGCTTCCTGGGGATGCATAGAATTCACCTTTCAGTTTAAAGGTGATGCGGTATTTCAGACTGGGCTGCACAGGCAGGAACTCGCTTGGCATCAGACGATGCCAGACAATCGGTACGCCGAACTCGTCTCTGAATGCATTGATGCTCAACGGAGTGTTCAGCCAGTAAGCCGTTTTGCCGCCGATCTTCCGAATTTCCGACTGCACCAGTTTTCGCATTTCCTGTTCGGCGCTGACCATCGTTGCATTCCATTCCGGAACACTGCCACGATTGCAGCCAAATGAAAACTTTGCTTCCAGTTTTTCAAAAGGGAGTAAATTGCCTGAGGAAGTGCGTTGCTTTTGACGAGCCTGAAATGCCTCTGTTCCAGCGAAAAAATCGATTCCTAGACCGCCTGGATGCAAAAGCTGGTCTGCTGTCTGCGCCAACAGGCAGGCACCGAAACACGCAGTGATGAGAAATACTGCTAAAGTGATTTTTCTCATGATGATCTCTCCTGTACCTTCAGGGCTGATTCCAACATCGCCAACCGCCGCAACAACCCCGATAAAAATTTTAAAAATTTTCGTGCCTTTTCGTGTGGTTCGTTGTTAAAAAATCGATTATTGGCCATTCAGTTCGATGACGACTTCGCTGATTCGAGGGGTTCGCAAGGAATTGATCGCGCCCAACACGAGCTGGTACTGCATAAAGTCCCCCTTACGGCAGGTGAATTGCTCTGGAGCACACCATGGCGTCTTATCGAGCAACTCCTTGCTGGTAGCTGCCCGTAACTTGAGCGTTACCCAGGTTTTGGCTGGCACCTCCGCCTCGATTTTGCCTTGTGCGGAGTGCACATCGATTTCCGCCTGAAGGATTTCCGATTCGTAAAACTCCTCGGCCCCCCGGGTCAGAGCATTGCCCGGTTCGGCGGACGTCATGCCGTGCGGACCCGCCGTTGGCAAATCTACCCGATTTTTGCGGTTGAAACCATCTGGCCCATTCCACCAGACGGAGGAGAATCCGAGATGATCTCCATCAACTTTATGATTGGCGACCGCCAGATCGACATAGCCGTCTTCGTTGAAGTCGGCGGCAATGCTGCCGGAAGCGGAATGGGTATAGAGCAGTTCCCGGTCCAAGGCCCGAAAGGAGCCGTTCCTGTTCCAGTAGAGGAAGGAGTTGACATCCCGGTCTTTTCCGCCATGATAGCTGCAACAGAAGACATCCAACCAGCCATCGTTGTTAAAGTCGGCGATGCTGATCGAGTCACAGGCGTCGGTACGCAGTATGGTTTTGTTGTTTTCACTCAAGCCATCGGGTCCATTCCAATAGATATGCAAGTAGGAATGATGCGGGTGATGAGGAGTCAGCTCTCCATTTCTTGGAGTTTCTGTATGTGTGCCAATCAACAGGTCTGGATACCCGTTTCCAGTCAAGTCTGCCACTCTTGCGCAAGCGCCATGATATACAGCCAGTTCGCTGCTGCGCTGCAAGCTGAACCCTTCCGGCCCTCCCCACAATATCAAGGTGCGTTCGGCATTGATCAGGGGGACGATCAGGTCCAACCATCCGTCTTTATTCAAGTCGGCCGCAAGAATCCATCTTGGGCTGCCTTTGCCATTCAGCGGGATGTCTTCATAACGGGAGAATCCATTTGCGTCGCGGTAGAAAATACGCAGGTCCTTCCAATGGTTGCAGACAGTGATCAGCTCGAGGTATCCGTCATGGTTGAAATCCCCCGTCACGGTGCCCCAGCCGATATCGGTTTTCAGGGTATATGAGCGCTCCGGCTGAAAGCCTTCCGGCCCGAAATGATGCACATGATGCCCGGGATCGAGGTGCAGGGAGTTTTCCGAGTTGTTGCAGACCAGCAATTCCGCCCAGCCATCGTCGTCGAAATCTGCGCAAAGGGCGTCCACTGCACACCATGAGGGCACATGCAGGCAGCGTTCCGGGGAATATCCTTTTGGCCCTCCCCAGTAGATGAAGGTTTTGTCAAAACCGACCGAGGAGCGGGAGTAGTGGTTGATCAGGAATATCCGCTTGTCCATTGCCGGGTTTTCGACGAAAAACGCCCTGCGTGAGTCTTCAGAGTGGAAACGGAGCGGTTCCGGATGGATGCCCTGTTTTTCGCCTCGGAAGAGGAGGGCTTGGTTCGAGTAAGTCCTGTCAACGCTACTTTGGCAGAAGAGCACATCACAAGTGCCATCGTCCTTGCGGTTGCTGATATCGACATGGCAGGCTTGGCGAGTATCCAGTACCGTGCAGCGTTTTGCATCCAGACCATCCGGTCCTCCCCAGTAGATAAAGCTGCACTGCTTCATCTTGTCCTGCGGGTTCCGTACCCGGCAGGCGGCTGCCAAGTCGGGGAAACCATCCCCGTTGATGTCCGCAATTGCCACGGCCAGCGCCATGGGCACTTCCAGTTCCAGGACGCACTCGAGTTTCCGTTCGCTGGAAGCGCTGAACAGGAACACTTTTTTCCCGGTGGAAAGGGTGAAGCAATGGCGTCCCTTCCAGATCACTGATTGCAGCAGACGGGGCGCCTCGAACTTCTTCTCCATGTCACTCTGCAACGCTTTTTCCTCTTCGGGTTGCAGGATTTCGCCGGGTGGAAGCGCCGGGAGAATGGTGCAGCGTTCGATGCAGAGCCCGTCCTTGCCGCCCCAATAAACCGTTGTTTCGGTGCAGTCTTTTTGCCGGACGATGAGTTCATCGAAGCCATCGCCATCAAGGTCGCAAGCGGCGATCAGATGTGCAGTTACCGGAAAGTCGACGTATTGCGCCCATTCCAAGCCTAATTCCGTAGGATAAAACAAGCGCACTTTCTGATAGTTGGGCATGGCAAAGGCAAGGGCACGCTTGCCTTGCCCTTTGAAATCGCCATGGCAGCAATCTTCCGCATATGGTGTCGGTATGCGGATATGCCGGTTCTCGGAATAGCCTTGCTTCGAGGCAAAATAGATGTCAGTCGAGGCAAAAGGGGCGGCCATATCATAATAGCCGGTGACCACCAAGTCCTTGAAGCCAGTGCCGTAAAGGTCAACAACCATGCCGCACAAAGCGCCTTGCCCGGGGAGTTCCTCGCGGTCGCCAGCCAAGGTATAGACAAAGGACGGGGCGGACTCGTGATGATTCTGGCAATTCGCAAAAACCAGATCAAAATAGCCGTCCTGGTTCAGGTCATACTGAAAAATGCGCTGCAGAATCCCGGCCTTCGAGACATAGAGGTTATGGCCGCCATTGCCAAAACTGCCGCGGCGAAAGGCATCAAAGCCCTTTGTTGTCCAAATTTGATTTTTATGCATCGGTTTTTCCTGAGTATTCCGGCGAGTCCACTTTGTCCAAAAAAAAGCAGTCAAAACTGACTTTTTGTCCTAGTTTTTGGCACATAAGCACTTTCCTGTCTGATTGTGGTGCCTTTACAAGGCACTGTCCTTGGGTGTGTTCCCACCCCAGGAAGCTTGGGGTTAAGCATGGTGAAGCGCCTACGGCGCAAAGAATTATGCCGGAAAGAGACTAATCCGTCCGACCCGTCCGACCCGTCCGACCTGTCCGACCCGTCCGACCTGTCTGACCCGTCCGACCTGTCGGGCGTCGGCGAGTAATCAGAAATCACAACCGGGACGGTCGCGTCACTTTTTAAACCTTCTTCACCCTTCCCCCTTCCCCCTTCACCCTGCCCCCTGCACCCTGCCCCTTTTCAAGGCAGTTTCAGGCTTTTCACAAAGCGGCGCATGAAGGGATTCGAGAGGATTTGTTCGCTCTGATAGAAATAGAGTCCTTTTGCTCCTTGATTGATGTACCGTTCAGCGAGGATTTCGCATTCTGCGGGGCGTGGCAGAACGCTGGTATTCATGCCTGCGTTCGAGAGTCCCCATCCATCGATCATCCCATAGACGGTTTTTCCCCAACGCTCGGCCAGCTGGATGTACGGAGTCAGGTTGACTGGAGGGTGGATGCACATCATATTACCCGGCACAATGGAATCAATCAGGTCTTCTTGCATCATGATTTCAATGGCCTGATAATAGTCCGGATCATCGCAGACAAAACTGATGTTGAGTTCCAGTTCGCGGCGTCGTTGCCAGCCGATCTTCTCGACGATCCCGCGATGAAAAGCGAGAATGGTGTCTTTCGTCTGCCAATAGGGATATCTTGTGTGCGAAACGCTCAGTCCATCGATTTCATAGCGGGCCATTTCGCGAAAGTTTTCCGTGGCGAAATCGATGACTTCAGGGATCGAGAAATCCAGTAGGTGGTGGTGGTAATATTCCGGATGCTGCATTGAAAACTTCGTCTCCAGGGGGCTGCCGACGTATGAGGAATTCACCCCCATGTTGGCTAGGAATTTGATACCCTTTTTACGACAGAGTGGCGGCAGCACTTCCAAGATATCCATATGCTTCATCATTTCCGCGACCCCGTTCGAGCTTTGCTGGTCATCTCCGCGTACATCGCCGGCGCGCCCGCGGGTGCTGACACTATTCGCATAGAGCACAAAGGAGCCTGTGCGCCCCATCTGGCAAATAACCTTGTCCACTCCGAGAGCGGCATACTCGTCGACGAGCTTTTCAGCCATTTGCTCATTTTGCAGGCGATGGTAATAGGCAATGCTGTAGGGTTCGCTGTAGAATAAAATCTCCTGCAAACGACCGGCCACCCTCGATTTTTTCACAACTCTCTGCGTCGGCACCAGCTTGAAATAGAAAATATCTCCAAAGCGACGCAATTTATTGAAACGAGTCGATGTCACCTGATGAATGCGGATGCAGTCGCTTTTGGTGAAATCATACGCTCCGATATACAACTCTTTCCAGAATTTATTAAACGGAATGGTTCGCGGCGTGATCAGCAAGTGCTCGAGCACGTTAGTTCCGGGCAATTCCAGATCGCATTCGAGCACCTCCTCTTTCAGGCAAAGGTACAGATCATAGCGTCCTGAAAGCTGTGGACAGTACGACAGTGGCGGCACTTCTTCCGTTCCAAAAATAGTCAGGCGGGGTTGTCCGAAAATGCAATTGGCCACTGTCCAGCCGGGGGAAGCATCCGCCGGATCGCTTTGCCGGTTTGGCTCCATGCCGGTATAACGATGAATCGGGGCACCTTCCCACTCATGCCAATTGCTCAAAAAAACGGTGTCGCCGGGATCGATGCTGACGGATTCTTCGGTACAGGAAAGGACGCGTCCGCCGGAAGCATAGCGAGTCACTCGAAGCGTGCGGTGTGGATTTTCTGGCAGCCCAGCGAAGTTGACGTAATAGTTCCAGTAGACCCGGTTGTCGCGAATCATGCGCTCAGGCACCAGCCCGCGGTATTCTGTGGCCCAGTTCCAATCCTGATGGTTGTGAGCCTCGAAAAGCGTCTCTTCGCTGAGATTTGGGAAAAGGCAGGCCGGCTCGAAGCGACCGGTGTCAGCGAGAAATTCGGCTTTGACTCCTCCACCGGGCGGCAGGTCCAGTTCATCAAGAAGTATCCAGCCATTCCAGTTCATGATCCTCATAGAAAGCTTCCTCCTTTTGGGGATGATCCGTTATTTGGATGTTTTTACTTTTTCCTCAGGGAAAATTTCTTCATCATCGGCATTGAAAAAGTGTTCTTTTTCATGGATGGAATCGTTGATTTCTCGAAGCAATCCAGGGTTGTCGCATTCTTTTCCGAAAAAGAGTTTTGTGAGCCAGGGGATGGCCAGTTCAGGATGGAAGCTGTGCTGACTGACATCGACGTAGGAATGATCAAGAAAATCCATCGGTGTCAGCCCCGTTGTATTGCGCAAGTCCACGTCATCATATTGCCGGGAAGCAGGATCGGAATACTTTCGATAATAGTGCAAAGACAGATTTTCCCTGGCGCCCAGCAATTCATACGCACGCACGATCTTTTCAATGTTCCCTTTCCAGGCGCCTCCTTCCGCCAGAAGAACAGGACGCGGCGCAACCGACGCCGTCAAATCCGGCTGTATGGCAAACCAGTCCGCAGCACCCGGAATGAAACTGGCTGCCATTACCGGACTGGCTGGGAATTCGGTCACGCTGAAGATGCGGGCGTCTCCGTCGCAAACAAAATCATTATAGATCATCGCTTTAACGTCATCTGAAAGGACGGTCGTATAAAGGACACCGCCGCAGCCCAGGGAAAGGCCGGAGCAGGCCAGTCGTTCGGCATCAACCAGCGGATGATTCTTAAGAAATTCGAGCAGCATCAGGCGTTGTTCGGTAATAAAGCCTTGGTATGTGCGTCCGGAACGCAACAGCAGGGAGTAGAAGCGCAGTTGTGTCAATCCATATGGGATGCCTGGCTCGCTGCAACTGGCTGTCCCGGGATTATCAACGGCAATGGAGATAAAGCCTGCTTTGACATACCACCAGGCCTGCCGGTTGCGCAACGGATAGCGGTTGGGATACGTCGAAGGCTCTCCGGCCAGGGATTCCTTGCTGGCACCAGCACCTGAATTGCAGATCACTGCGGGAGCTTTGCGGGCACCGGCAAGTACATCGTCCGGAATCAGCATCAGAAAGGGAACTGCCAGATTTTCTTCGGGATAGAATTCATAGTGGAAAAGTCGGTATCCCTCCCGTTTTTCATCTTTCAGCAGAACAAATTCAGGTTGTGCATGGTCTCGCATGCGTAAAAGCTCGCGTAACTTGACACGCACCTTCTCGCGCCAGGCTGGAAATTCTTCCGGCGTGGTCACTTTATCGAAAGACAGAGCCGGTTCTTTTCGGCGCAGGAAGTCATAAATGAAACCCAGCGAACGGTCAAAACGCCCGTCAGCACGTCCTGACTGGAAATTCTCCCTGCTAAATTTTGCCTCTTTTTTAAAAGTCATACTCTACCTTTCCATGCATTGGCGGAATCAGCGATTCCCGTTTTTTACCGCAGGACGTTTTCATTCTCTCAATCATATCGGGAAATGTCTCGTTTTTTAATGGACAGGGACACGATGGACGCAATGGACGTCATGGACACAAATGGACACGTCTTTATGGACAGAATGGACACGTGCAGCAGGTGACGTCCTTGAACCTGTCCATTCGTCCATCAAACGGCAAGTCCATCGTGTCCATTCCGTCCATGATGTCCATTCTTGTCCATGTCCATGAAAATGAATGAAAACTCCCCGTTTTTTACCGAAGATGGCGTTGGAAGGTCATCAGTCCAGCTTTGCCTGGTTGATGATTTCGGATGGTGTCAGCGGGTAATTGTAGATTTTGAGTTCATCGATTATGCCTGGGAACCCGTTGGCTTGCCCCGCCCAACCTGAGCCGATGGTGAGCGTCGAGGTTTTCGAGGTCTGCGGATAATACGCGACCTCTTCAGGGGATTCCGCCAGCATTTTGCCATCAATGTACATGCGTCCTTTTTTCCCATCAAAGGTGGCGCAGACGTGAACCCATTGATCACGCAGGTCTGGCACGGCAGCGCGAACATCCCACTTTGTTTTGTGGCCGTCCGCTCCTCCGGGTCCTGACAGAAACATGTAGTATCTCCAATTGTAATACAAAATGAAGCCTGGTCCGTAAGTTCCTGCGGAAAAGGTGACCAGATTGTAAACCCGGCGCTGCCAGTCCGCCTTGGCGTCCATTTTCACCCGGCAGGCAACCGTCAGTCCCTGGCTGAAATCCGTCGGGAACCTTGGGACGACTACTGCGCCGGCAGTATTCTTTTCGCCTTTCGGCAGTGTACTGTCGAACGCCAGCGCCTTGCCCTTGTATCCATCAACCCATTTAACCGCCCGCATGTCATTGGCAATTTTCCCATGATAACCGGAGCCGCTGTGATCGGCAACCGTCAAGCCTTCGCCCTCGTCAAAACTCCAATAAGCGATGAGGCGTTTTTCCGGCGCATTTTCAGCTGTCTCCTGCCCGATGACAGGAAGGACACCGCAAAGACAGCAAGCAATGAAGAGTGCAATGTACATGTTCAATCTCCTTTTTTTACAGGTTATTACCTAAACTTCGCCCAAGGTTTTCGGACGTATTTCATCCGCAGATGGACATGGTGGACATGGTGGACAGAACACAGACGCCCCGCACCACGCACCCCGCACCCCGCACCCCGCCCCCCCGCACCCCGCACTACGCCCCCCGCAC
>JAPXLT010000047.1:0-21413 GCA_033809415.1 Lentisphaeria bacterium | reverse complement strand
GAGCAAACCAGTTGCCGCCGCCGTCAACACTCAATTCGAGGCCGGTGCACCTGTCTGCCAAATTAGGCTGCTGCAAGTACTCGAAGACATCTTCACTGAACCTCAGTGTTAGCGTGGTTCCAGCCGGCAGAACATAATCCGCGCCGACTTTTTCGACTTTGGCACTCGAGAAGACTTCCAGCAGCACCGGTGGAGCCTGGTCATTCAGCACCAAAGTGCCGGCGGCGGAGGCCGCACCGCCATTCAGGCGGTTGCCTTCCGGATCAGCCAATGTCTCCCCGGCAGCAAGCACCAGCACCGGGAGCGTGCCGGTATCCGCCGCGATCGACGGCGCAAAGCTGAAGTAGAGCAAATCGTTGTTCTGGGCATCGGGATATTCGTCGTTCAGACCCTGACGCCAGGCGGTGAGATTGCCCCGGTCAACCAGAGACCATTTGCCGGCGGCGAAGGAATCCATGGTCGCCTTGTAGCCATCCATGGTTGAATCTTTAAGGGCTTCGGAGAAGTAAACCCGCAGGGCATCCAGGCGTCCATCCTTGTCGCTGTCCAGTACGGCAATCTCTTCCGTGCGGTTAAGCGGGACAGCAATGTCCACATCCTCATCGTAAAAGCCCAGAGTCTCGAGGGTGTCGCCCAGGTCTATCCACAGGAATTCATCCCGATTCCATTGACCGTCGTCGTTTTTGTCACAGAAGTAGAGATTGTCTAAAGAGATTCCCTGGTACCCTGCGACCGTATTCCAGGCGGCTGGCTGCTCGATGCTGCCGCCATTCCAGATAATCGAACAGTCTGCGTCATAAACTGCAGTGCCCTGCCAGATGTTCTCTCCCGCATCCCAGGCACCATTGTCATTACGGTCGCGGAAATAGAAGCCTGTCCCTTTGACAATATGATCCGGGCTATAATTAGCCGCACTGTGAATTACGCCGGTGTGCACGATGCGCGGCAATGCAGTGTCCGAGCTGAGCAGATAGTTGCTGATTGGCGAAGCAGCCTCCAAAATCTTTGCATCGATGCGCAACTCGACCGGATTGCCGGCCCAGTCCAGCATGGCGACATTTTTGTCATATTTGGCCTTGAGACGCAGTTTGCCACTGCTGCTACCCAGATCATTGCCGGCCAAAGTCAAGGTGACGGTATGGTAGTCTTCGGAGAGATCGGCAGCGGTAACTGTCAAAGATGCTCCGGTTTCTGCATCCTCGAACTGCCAGATATCGAGGTCGTCAAACAGACCGGGCTGCAACTCTTCATGGAAAGTCATCACCACTCGTTCGAGGTAGCCATCCTGATCCGTGTCGGCAATAAGTACTGTGTTGCCGTTGTTATCCGCCACCAATTCAGGTGCTTTGCTGTCAATGGTGATCTCTGCCGTTGTAATGGCGGCCGACTTGTTGAGCGTCTTGTTCAAAACAACGTCAGTGTTTCTGATGATCACCCTGAACCTGTCACCATTGTCTACAGATTGTTTGCTGTTAGCCGATTCGGAAGGCTGCACCACGACAAAGAAATCATAAAGCCCGTCCACTTCCGCATTGCTGATGGCATTGTCAGCAGCTAGGGAGAAAGTCAGGTAATTATCGGTGCCGTCGTTAAGCCAGTTCGGCGTGCCGGAAAGGGGAACCAACTTGTCGATCGCGGGATTGAAAATCCCATTGCCATCGACATCACGCCACAGCTGAACGCCGGAATTCACATCCGTGCTCAAAGCTCGCAAGTCCGTCGTCGAGAAGTTGCTGACATTGCGGAAACGGACAGTCAGGCTGGTCAGTTTGACATCGGTGGCGCCGGAATTGGCGATATCCAGACCAACCAGTGCAGTCAGAGCCGACGCGGCAGTGTCAAACGGCTTCATAGCCAGAGGATTGTAACGCCGGATCAAACGCTTCTTGTCAACCCGTATGCTCCAATCAAACGACGGTGCCTTGTAAGTGTCATTGTAAGACAGGAAGAGAGCCTGCCCTTGGGCGTATGTAGCGGTGCCCAGCGTATTGGCTTTGAAGCGGAGATAGTCTTCCGCCGCAAACTGATGCAAGGTTTTGCCGTTGTCAGGCCGCGCATATTCCTCGCCTTCTTCAAGCAGCATATAGGCCGGGTCATAGACAATCTTGTCAGCGGCAACCAGCTTCAATTCACCGATGTTTGTACCGGCACGGGGGCGAGCCACCACAATGTCCTCGCCATGACGATAGCCAAGGCCATCATCGATCTTCTTGATAAAATACAGGAAGAGAGGGGAATCCAACTCGTAGTCAGTCGAGGTGCCGGTCAGGTCGGTGTTCGCCGGCAACGAGACCCGAGCGGCGGAAATCAGGTCGGTGCCTTCGGAGATGCCCGGTGCACCGCCCAAGCCGGCAGTGACGTAATTGTCCACGTCAACCGTCAAAGCCATCCAGGGCAGAGTATAAACGCCGTCCGAATCATGGAATATGGCGTCAAAATCAGCGGCGGCAGTCCAGGTAAAGTCATCGCTGCCATCTTCCGAGAAGAAGGCCAGCCCGTCTGCGGCGCTGAAGGCAGTCACGGCGGATGCCAGGTCGGCGGCATTACCATACAGCAGTTCAGCTCCATTGTAGACGATCGTTTCGCCGTGGTCGTAGCGTCCATTGGCATTGGCGTCGAAGTAGGTCAGCTGGGCCTGTCCGGCCAGCGAGACCAGCTTGTCCCCCAGCTTGATGCCTTCCGGCGGCAGCCCGCTTGGCGAGGCAACCAGAGTATCTTCCCGGAAGAAGGCAACCGGATCAAAGGTGACCGTGATGAAATTGCCACTGGCTTCATTCCCTATGGTATAGGTGCCAACCTTGCTGATGTCGATATCAACACTGTATCCCGCCCATGACAACGTATAATGGCCGTTATTGGGGTTGTAACCAAAGGTGATCTTATGATAGTCGCTTTGTACAGCAGGACCGATCCGGTTGATACTCAACCCGGTGGTGGCACTGACCATCCTGGCATCCAGCAAGTCTTGATATTTGCTGGAAATGGTCGAAGTCAGGATATCTGTGCGGATCGAGCTGGCTGCATTGCCGGTGCCGGTATTGTAAGTCACATAGTCCTCGTTCATGCCGGCGGAGAAAGAAATGCCAAAGGGCAGCTTCTCGGAAAGTCGTACCGCAATGAAATGATCCGGCCTAGTGTCGGAAGTTCCCGGGACATAGACGTCCTCATCGATCACTTCCGGAATAAGGGTGTAAGTCCATTTGCCGGCAGTCTCGCTGACGTTGATATGGCATGGGATAACACGGTCAGTATTGGGATCAAAGATGCCATTGCTATTGCTATCGACGAAGAGCAATATGCCACGGCGGTTGACTTGCTCGGCATCCATCGGCGCAAAAACCATTTCCGGATCGAAAGAAGCACTGTCCCCGAAGACATCAAGCTTCACTTCGGTCATGTAAACCGGCAGTCCCAGATCGGCACCCATGAAGTGGTTGATCGAGATCAGGCCGACCGTCGTCTCGGCATCGATGGTCTGGCCGGGATGGGTCAATTTCTTGTAGGCGGTATTGGTAATGCTGGTGCAGGTCACCGTGCCGGAAGAGCCAGTGGCGAAGCAATTGCCGCCGGTCACATAATCCGGCTCGCTGGGTTCGAAGAACCTGGCCGTAACCGAAAATTGATCGCCATAGGACATGTCAACGGTGGTGTTGACGCAGACAAAGAAGTTGCTGCCCCTGGTGGCATAGCTGCTGTCCTGCGGGCACGACAGCCAGGCAGTGAGCCAGGCCGGGTCGGGCGTCAAAACACAGTTGTAATTGCCGGCAGAGCCTTGCAGCACCGGCTTCTCGAGCAGCTTGACAAACATGTCGCCGGCATTGAATTTGCCGTCAGCATTGGCATCCCACCACAGCGAAATGCCGCTGTTCTCCGTATCGTCGATGGCAGTGATGTGAGTCGGCGTGAAATCGCGGACATTTCGCAGGTTGACTGCCACCCGCAACAGCTGAGTCTGATTGATGAAGAGGCTATCCGTCACTGCCTCGGCAGGCAAGGCGGCAGTGCGCCTGACTACGACATAATTGCGTGGGAAATCCTGGTGCGTGCCATCGCCATAGACGATGGTCAAGGCGCCTGAAATTTCAGCCGGTTCCCCGTTGCCCCAGGACAGCACACCTGCTCCGTTATAGCTGAAAGTATGGAAGCCTTGCGGCACCATATCCGAAACAGCCATGATCTCGAGACCGCTGATATTCAGGAAAGGCGCAATCGCACGTCCTTCGGACGAATAAATCTTCAGAGCCTCGCTGCCGGCACCGCCGGGCACTGTGACCTCGATCACCAGATAATCCGCACGACCGGGGTTGAGGACGAAGATGCCGCCGGCGCTGACATCAACCAAAACACCGCCGGCCCAGCCCAGGGAAGCGCCCGTGCGCTTCAATTCAGGTGCAGTGCCTACAGCATTTCCGCGACCGACCGCCAGCACCCGCACCCCGGTAATCAGAGCCGGCTGCTGGATATCCCGGTCAACGTCGGCAGAAACGACAAAGGGGATGTTGACATCGGCAATCGGCAATGCGCCCGCCAGTCGGCGAACAACCACAAAGGTCTCACCGGCCTTGTCTTGCAAAATGATACGCTTTCCAGCAGTCTCAGGTACCGCAACTGCCGTGGCATCCGCGTCTTTCCAGCGCAATTTCTTGGATTCAGCTTGGTAGTACAGCAAATACTCCCCACCGGTAATATTCTTGCTGATGGTCTCGACCAGGAGAGTGCCCTCGAGGATGTAGCGCGGGCCGAAGCCGCGCCCGGCGTCCTGCATATCCAGGCCGACCATGGCCACCGGTCCATTGCTGGGAGCGGCAATAGGACGGATGCCGGAGCTGAGTTCGATCGCCGCAATGGCATTGGCGGGAGCGGCCCCGCGCATTTGCGCAGATCGCGCCCCTACCTCTGAATTGCTCCATGGCAGCGGGAACTTATCGGCGTTGCCGAACAAGGGGATATCGATGCCGGCATCATAAACGCCGGGAGTACCGCCGATGTCATACCAGACATCGTCACCGGGTGTGTAGGAGACATTATAGGTCAAGTCAACGTCTGAGCCGATAACATCCATAAAGCCTGGCAACCCCGGTATGCCATCAGAGGTCGTACCGCCCTGCCCGTAGAAAGGATCACTTTCCGGATTGGTGGCGCTGCCCTTTTTGGCATAGTAAAGATTGCGTACATTGATGCCGTTGGCGGAAAGAATACGCTTTTTCTGAACCGTAAAATATGGGTGTCCTCCATCATGCAGCGGCGTGACGAATTGGGCATCTTCCGCCGCGCTGATCGCATCTCCCGCAGCCCAGCGGTTATCGCCGTTGCGGTCGTTGTAGAGGAAATCGGTGAAAGCGTAGCCTTTCGTGCCATTGGGTGTATTCCAAGTGGCCACCTTGCTGTCTTTGGATTGATATGAACCCAGCTTGATTCCGTTATCCGGAACTTCCACATAGAAGGAATCACCCAGATTCAGGTTCTCGCTGGCGGCAATGCGAATCGTGAAGTCAAAGGATTGGGCAGCGCCGCCTGAGGTTGGCAGAGACACTTCCGAAGTGGGACGCAGGCGGATTTCACGATACGGCAGGCCCTCCACATTGATCCGCCATTCCGACCACTCGAAACCATCCAGGGCCATGCGTATGATCTGCCCCGCATTCTCGTCAACCAAAAGCACGCCGGATTCGGCGCCATCGGCCAGCGGCAACAAATCCACCGCCGGGTCAAACTGCCCATGGCTGGTATCGACGAAACGGAGCAGCACCTCGGTCAATGTATAGCCCGAAGAAGCTGCCGCGTCAATGCCCAGAACGGGATAGTACTTGCCAGCCACAATCCGGCTGGAGGCGACAGCACCAATGCTATTATAAGATGTTATAGGAGAACTGCTCCCAGTGTTTTGCTTGCAAGGGGAAACCTTAACCATGGCATAGACTGGGCCAGACATCATCGCCCGAACCGGCGTACTCGCCGTCGTCTGGCCGGTTTGCCGGTTCAAGGGTGAAGGCGCATTGAACAGACTCAAAGGCGATACCGTATATTTTTGACCGACCGTTGTATAACCGGCCATCGTATCGTTGCGGATAGTCAGCGCATTGACAGCACCATAAAGGCTGGCGCCGGGACTGGAAACTTGCGCATTCAAACGCAGAGAATACAGAAGTTCTCCGGTTGCATTGCCAGGCGAGCGCAACAAGGTATCCGTGGCATTGCCGATGTTGACGCCGTCTTCAAGCCAGGACGTGCTGGTATTGTTGTAGGCACCACCTTGTGCAATCGCCTTGAGCGAAACTTGGTTAACCGATTGCGAGAAGGTGGATGAGTTTTCGACACCCATAGCTCTTTCCGGGTCCCAGACTCGATTTTCAATCCGGTCATTTTCGCCGCCAAGCCTTTTGATCATCAGCATGTCAACCGAATCATCCTGTGATAAAACACGATACCGCGAGTCTATCGGCTTGACACCAATGGCGGCACCGTTAAACTGTCTGTATTTGTCAAAGTCTAAACCATCACTGCTCCCCAGCAGGATATATCCGATGAAGCTTTCATGGAATCCCGGGCTGTCGTCGATGAGATAGCCCCTGAAGGTGAAATTTTCTGTCCTCCAGATATCAGCGGTTTTAAAGCGTACGGTATTGGGGGCAATAACCGTTGCCCCCCAGGCGCCATACATATAGCCGTTAAAAGCAGCCGAATCTTTATAACCGCTGCTGATACTGCCGATGCGCAAGGCGTGGTCCGCCGCCCAGGCGATGGGTTCACTGAAAGTCAGGTCAAAATACTCATAGCCGCAAGCATTATCTAGACCAGTCTCCCCCGCCTTGGGATAAGGCGTCGAGCGCCAGGCAACCGCCGAAATCAAGCTGGGCTGAGCACCATCCCAAGCCATAACCGGACCAAATGAGTCAACGATAAAATACGCGTCAACGTGACCGGCATGTTTAGCGGTACCGAGATTGCTGCGGTCATAACGCCAGTAAATGCCGGCTTCCTCATCAGCATTGCCCCAGTAGCCAACCTCAGTATCGGTGGGTAGAAGCTTGTTATGGTAGTCTTTTGGATCCGAACCGGATATTTCAAATTTTTTCAGTGGTGGTTTGTCACCGTAAATTCTACCGTCATAAGTATCCGGAACAGGTGGGGAGCCTATACCGGCAAGGTTCTTATATCTTGGCGCGGCGTATGTTACCATAACCAGGCGGTCTCCATGTGTGCGCGGAGCAACTTGATCCTGGTTCAGCTTCAAACGCAACGTTGTGTATAATGTGCGTAGCTGCGGATGGGCAGGAATAATCACTTCATAGTCATCGACATCGACAGCCGCCCAATTCGCCATGAAATTGTCAGGCCAATTGCGAAAAACAAGGCGCCAATCGTATAGATTCCAGTTGCCGTGGGCATTTAAGGGATAACCTGCCCAGCCGGCAAAAATACTCCAGTCCGCTTCTTTTTCCGGCGGATAATACTTCTTTTCTTCGTCATTTAAATCTTCCGGATCATTGTTTTGCACATAGACCCTGAAGCGCGAAATGGCGGCTTCATTGACATGCAGGTTGGCATATTTTGTCTCATCCAGATAATATGGATTTTTAAACCGCAGGTCAACGGCATCAACGCGGCCATCGCCATCCAAATCGCGATACCAGACACCATAATACCTTATAGCACCATCTTCCTCAACCCCCTGCTCGGAATCTGCCGGAAGCGTATTTTCCAATTTTGTGCCTGGACTTTCGGTAGAAGGTGCTTCGACATAAAGCTCTCTTTGTTGAGCATTCAGTACAATTTGTGTATACGCGCCTTTGGCGTTGGTGAACATCTTCGGCGGCAAGGAGGCATAGCCGGGCGTAAACTTCGGCCAGAGAGGCACTGTAATCTCGTCATCGACTAATTCTTCGCCCTCGAAATCATAGATGCCGGACAATTTGACCCGAAGGCTGACTGGCATATTGCCACCATAGCCGTCAATCATATTCAGTCTTAGCAGATTTTCTGGGGTTGAATTCAATCTTACTTCGAAATAATTTGCTCCAAGCTGATAGACGACGTCGCGTCGCGTCGCAGTACCGCCGCTCTGGATATCAAGCTCTTCTTCTGATTCATCATCATATACTACATACACTTCAACATTGGCAGAAGTAATATTATCTTTGTCTTTAATTTTTTGAATCATCAAAGCTGCTGTTGCAAGATAATTGCCCAGAATACCTTGATTATTGCCATAAATCCGCTTGTTGAATTGCAGCATGACTGAACAGTTGTCGTAGGAAACAACGGCTTTTTTCAAGCGTGGCCGATTGCTCTTGTAAAGCAGCAGTTCGCCACTGGTATTGCCTTCGGAGGCCACATTGCCTAATGCATCGTATGCCGCATCGGCATACGGCTTGATCTCGATCGTCTCGACCCCGGCCGGAACCCCGCCCGTATCAGCCAAATCCCGATTGGCATAAGTTGCATTTTTGTCAACATTGGAATGGTTCTCCAAAGCCGGAGTATACTTCAGATAAACCCGCATCTCCTTCAAAGCAACACCGGTGGGATTGCCATTCTTGTCGGTAATTTTATCGATGCTCACATTTTCCACTGTGCCGCCATTGGCATGCAGCAATACCCACAGACTGTCGGGAGTCAAAGAAGCCTTGACGGAAAATGTACCAGGCTGAAGGGTGCTTAAAACGGTGTCACCATCATCATAGGCACCGGCAACACTGCCACCATCAAGCCAGACAAAGTCATTGCTATCAAGGTCATTGTTGCCACGAACATCGATGAAATAAAGAGTATCTTCATAGGTGCTGCCGGCCAGAACGGTACCAGCTGCGCCATCAGCCGGCGCACCGAAAAGTACGGTGTCAACAGCTTGATAGCCGTCATTCACAGGCGGGGCATAGTCAACCCAGCCGCCGTTGCCGGGAGTACTCAGGTTGCCCCACCAAACATGAAACGCCGCAAACACAGCCGCCGCGCCGCCACTAGCATCAAATACCGGAAGTTCCCCCTGGTCATTGTAGTATCTGAACGTCGTCGTGTGGAGCCGTTGGGCGGTGACGGCACCGCTTGGCAATGCTTGCGCCGGCCCCAGAACTGCACGCCGATCATTGGCATCCGCAGGATCAAAGATGGGGTCGTAATCAGCGTCGGTCGTATTTAAATGACTAATAGCGTAAAAAGGGTCGCTGAGTAATTCATAATCACTGCGAATTTTCACGAAGATCATGTCGCCCGGATCGAGGTCCCCGTTTTCGTTGAGGTCCACATACATGAATTGGGCAAGATCTGCGGTTAATGTCCCCAGAGTACCTCTAATGATATTAAGACTAGATCCCCCCGTATCCTGGGGCAGGTCATTGCAACCGAACATCACATCATCGATGCCGACATCATACTTGTTGTTACTTCCTTTCCGGGACTCTCTCCATACCGCGAACCCGGGATTTCCCGGTGTGCCGTTATAGCAGACCATGCCCGGCAGATCGGCGATTTTGCGCGTTTCGGCGTCCTCGTTCTTGCCTACCACTTCATTCCAAGTAAGCGTGACGTATGAATTATCGCCCCTCAGCTCGGCTTTGATGATGGCCGGGCCGGCATTGTCAACATGGCAGGTCTCGCCCTGCAAGAAAGGAGTGTCGCCGCTGCTCGGGATGTAATCGACGCGGACAAGCCCCTCACCCGCACCAACTTGCAAAGTAATTTCACCGTTGGCGGCGTCCCAGGAGCTGATGCTGACCAAAGGCACCGAAACCGCACGGCGACCGGACGAACTCACTCGCAAATGAAAATCCTGCAAAGTCATGTTCGCCAGACCGGTTCCGGCTACCGTGAATTTGATCTCGCTGCCGGTCTGGGCAAAATCGCCTACCCTAGTGATTGCTGTCACCGCAGGCGCAAACGGTGGAGGTGTACCCATGACAATATTTTTTGCCTCAACCGCATTGATCGACGGCAGATCATTGATCCCGTCCTGACCATCATACGCGTTATTGCCATCAACGTCAATAGACAAAAAGCCGGATTCTATGGTGACCACACTGCTGTCGTCAAGGGTAATAGACAAGCCGGTAGTATCAATGACCATAATTTTGCTGGCATCGGACTGATAGACCGTAGCGCCGGTCAAAGCCGTACCGCCAACCTGGATTTTACTCAAATCTACCTGCACATTGCCAATGGCGCGGTCAAATTCAAGGTAAAGCAACGCACCATCATACCACCAGTTTTGCAGGCTCAGCAGGCCACCGAACGGGCTGGCGATAAAATTCAAGCCCCAGTGGTTGCCGCTGACAGTGACATCCGTTGTGCCGAGAAATTCCAAGCCCGCTTTTTCAAGCTGGATGACATAATTGCCGTCTTCCACCTTGTCAATGGCCCAGATGCCGTTGGCATCCGTCCAATGGCGATATTTGTCAGCACCGGGCGCAGCACCTTCCCAGTCCTTGTAGACCGGAGTGGCAACTGGATCGAGCGGCTCATTCCAAACCAGCATGCGTTGCCAGACTGTGCCGGGTTGACTTGCCTTGCGAATGCTGACTTTCACGCCGGCAACCGGCAGCCCGTTGGCATCGGTGATGCGTCCGGAAATGATCCGCCCGGCATTGTCAATTTTTTCGTTGTCCTGCAATTTCTGACGGTAGATATTGCCAACGTCAAAGCCGATATCGTTCTGGTATGGACTCCCTAACAGCAAATGCTCCTCGAAACTGTACCAGCCTTCGGCACCGCCGCCCCAGCCCGGATTCAGGTGGTAGTACCAGCGCCCGTCAATACGACCATAGCCATCCGTCAAAAAGGCATGCCCAGCTGTCAAGTCAACCGTATTCGAGCTTAACACGACCGGACGGCGCGCATCAAGGTTGGCACGGGCGCCGGCCTCTTCACCAGGATCGCTGGCACCGGCATATTTGAAAAAACCGGTATAACTGCTTGCAGAGGAGACAGCACCGGATTGATTCTTATTTTCCATGTTATAGCTCATGCCAACGGACAAACCAGCGTCCAAACAGAGCGCCCCGATCTGCTGAAGGGTCTCCAAGTCTTCGTCACCAGTCGGACTCAGTGACATCAAATCCCAATTGTAAGGGCCGCCAACACCATTGCCGCCACGCAAATTCATAGTGAAGGGGATAGGGTCCGGGTTGGCAATCATATCGCGAAGAGAGACAGCGGCATTACCCTGCTTGACACCAACGCCCTTTTGTGGCCATTGAAAATAACGCATGACTTGAGCCTGAGCCGTGGCCACGCAACCGCATACGATGTTATTCGGATTGCCCGGCTCCTGGAAAGTATAGGAATTGGCATAAATCGTTGGCGTATAATAGTTATAAATTCCACCACCCTGATCCCATTTGCTCTTGACAAAGCTGCCAACCCAGACCTCGGCCACTACATCAGCCGCAGCAGCACGGGTGGCAGGCCCGGTAAAGCTTTCCCACGCCGACTTGTTCTCGAGAACGGCCGGAGGCGGTTCCACCGGATCAACGCCACGAACGGCAGGTCCCTCGGGGGCAAGCTGCGCAACCGCAGCAAGACGAGCACGCAAATCCGCCTGCAAAAGACCACGCAGCGGGTTGGCCGGATTATCATCATAACTACCATTGCCACTGAAAGTAATCACCGGCTGTAAACGGTCATCCGCAGAAATGACGACATAACCAGACGGAGACAAAGTGACGTTGTACGCAATCGTCCCACCCGAAGAATCCGTTATGGGAGCAACCGAAACAATCGAGCTTTGCGCTGAAAAAGCCGCACCAAGCGGCTGATCTACAGCCTGCAACCAGCGCTCTGCAAACAGACGCGCCTTCGCGGCGTCAACCGGCGCCGCAACGGCGACAACCGCTGACAGCAGAAAGAATAAAAATCCTGCCCGAATGCCGGATTTGCGCAGACTCGAACGAAACCAGCACAACAACTCAGTGATCTTTTCCATGCTAATGCTCCTTAACCTGGACACCTCTATTATTAATGTATAATCAAAGTCTTTCATAAAACGATATATAGCAAAAAACATGCCATAAAAAGAGGCCAAAACAACGGAAAACCGTCGGATTTTTGCCTTTTTTTTCTCATTTATGCAAAATCCACACAAAATCTCTTAAACATACACGCTCAAAACCCCTTTTGCAAGACAAAATCCGCGCCCGGCCCGTGTATTTTTTGTTTTTTTTTGCTTTGCAAACAGCGCATTCCAAGCGAGTTAAAAGAGGGGTTGCCCTATCGGTAGTGCCTCGGACGAATAATCTGCCTACAGATAGGGTTCGGACATATTTTTTTTAACCACGAACCACACGAAAAGCCACGAAAATTTTTTATAGGGGTTGCTGCTTCGACGGATGGGATGGCAAGTTCATTGAACCGAAGCTGGGAGATTTTTTGTCCACGGAAAGCACGGAAAGCGCGGAAAATTTACCGGTAATGACATGTCGCATCTCCATCCCTAACCGTTGCCCTAACCGTTGCTTTATAATATATCTTTAAAAACTGAACCACACGGAAAGCCACGAAAATTTTTGGAGATCACAATTTGTGATCTCCAATTCCTTATGGCTACTCCGTCCGAACCGCAGCACCAAAAGATCGGCTTCGATTGAATTTTTTAACCACGAACCACACGAAAAGGCTTGGCGTGGGCTGGCGTCTGCAACCCTTTTTTTGTCCACGGAAAGCACGGAAAACTCGGAAAATTTGTAGGGGGTTGTTGCTTCGACGGATGGAATGGCACGCGAATTTGTGATCTGGTCTATTGGTTTCTCCGACGGATCAGTCAGATCAGCCGGATCGGACGGATCGGCGATGTTGGAATTAGCCCTGAAGGGGCGTGACATACCAGCCCAGGGCAACGCCCTGGGTCAGGGATCCCACCATCGGCAAAGCCCTGTAAGGGCGCGACATAATCCCTGGCGAAATTCTTGTGTGCCAAGGTCGCCTTTACGCAATTGCATCGGGGGCGATATGGAGCGTCGGCGGCTGTTTTTTAACCACGAAAGACACGAAAAGGCAAACATAGGATTCCTGGAAGTCATAGCGATTCCTAATTCCGCACATCCGCGTAATCTGCGGATAAAATGCGACCGAAATCCTTTTTGATGCTTGCTTCTCTATTTATTCGATTATCTCCCAATGACCGCTGTAACCACTGCCGATGTATTTCACGTTAGGCATCTTTTTCATCTCACGCTCTATCGTCTTTTCACTTATGCCTAAGGCTTCTGCCATCACCTTTTTGGAAATCTTATTGTTTTTCCGAATCATGCTGAGAATCGAAAGTTGATATCCTTGACCGCCACCTTGACCGACACCTTGACCGCCACCTTGACCGACATCGTAATTGAGGTTCGGCATAATGACGGTAAAATGAGTCCTATCGGAATGGAAGAGGGGCTTTTTCTCTTCCTGGTAATTGCTCTGGAATTCATACGCCCCGATAATTTTTCCAAATCCGCTTCCTCTGCGCTCCATATAACCGAGACGCTCGAACACATCTGCTAGAAGGGGATTTCGCCGTGTTGAGGGAACCGTCAGAGGGTCACGGTCTTGTATAGCAATTCCATCTACCATACCACCTGGGGAGGTTATCTCCATTCTGTCATCGAAGATATCGATATGGACCTCACTGCCATTCACCAGATAATCGGTGATATGTAAAGTAATTTATTATGCAAAGTAATGGTGTAGTCATAGCTCAAAAGGTTTTGTGTCATGGGGAAAGTTACTTTGCATAATAACATACCTGCTTTTAGAAGTTTTGCTTTAACCAAGTCAGCAGGTCATCTTGTTTTCTCCTTTCATATTTTGCATCAACATTGAAAGACTTGCTGTGCTCAGACAGTATCCTATTTTTTATTACGGGGTTTGTCTTGGCATATATCTCTGTGGTGGTGACAGACACATGCCCAAGAAAATCCCTGATGTAAATCAGATTCACTCCCGCTTCCAAGAGATGCATGGCCTTGCTGTGCCTGAAAGAGTGGCAATGAATTTTCCCCTTGAACAGATGAGGGTGTGTTGAGCGTGCCTTGTCCACATACTTGCCGATGATGAATTGAACGCCTGCACGCGTCAATGGCTGTCTTCTATTGTTGGTAAACAGGTGGGAGTCATCCCCCACAATGCCCTGATCCAGACGGTGGCTCTTGATGACATCGGCTGTTCCCGCCTGCAAAGGCACAAGCCGGTCCTTGTTTCCCTTCCCATGGAGAACCAGGGTGGCCATCTTGCCGCCAAGTCTCATCTGGCTGTATTTCAGATCTATCATCTCCTGCACACGGGCGCCTGTGTCATATAGGAGCAGCAGCAATGCAAGGTCCCTGCGGCCGCGCACGGTTCCGACATCGGGCTGCGCCAGCAGCACCTCCACTTCCTCCATGCTCATATATGCAATGCTCTTCATGGGGGTCTTCTTGAATGCGATGCCAAGAATGGCATTGCAGTTGTCAATGCATGACGGTTCTTTTCTTTGCAGAAATTTGCAAAACGAGTGTATGCCGGCGAGGCGCTGGTTGCGTGTCGATGGCCGTATGTGCCTTTCGGCCTCCATGAACGCCAGGAAGGCCAGTACGCTTTCATCCGTAAGGCAGTCGCAGGGCAGTTCATTGACTTGCAACCCACTTTGCGAGACAAGGAATTCCAGCAGAAGCACAAAGGTGTCCCGATATGCCATGATGGTATTCGCGGATGCGCCGCATTGCAGGGGAAGGTAGTCATTGAAGAATCGGGTGACATGCATGCCAAGGGTGTTCATTCCGCACCTCCCGTCATGGCCGGCACGGCTGGCAACGCAGGGGAGTGTGCCTTGACCTTGTCCAGAATGGAGGAGAAGTGCTCCTCCCTCAGCCTGAGATAATATTCCGTTTCGGTTATGTGCCTGTGCCCAAGGCTCCTGGAGAGCAATGGCAGGGCGACGTACAAGTCGAATCCCTTGCGCTCCATTTCCTCGAGCGCCCTTACCGCATAGGTGTGGCGCAGGTCATGGATTCGCGGCATCCTGCCATTGTCGGGCCTTCTTATTCCCGCGCGCTCCATGACCGCATGGAAAAGGGCATACAGTATGTGGTCGTTGAAGGCGCTTCCATCGCCCCTGTGGAAAAACGGCGTCATTTCATCCTTCCCCGCCAAATACTCTCGCCTGTACCCTCCAAGCCTCCGCCTGATGGAATCGGAGGCGATGACGATGCGGCTCTCGTGGTTCTTTGCGTCAAGTATCCTTATCTTGCCGCTGTCCACGTCGACGTCGCGCCTGCGAAGTTTCTGCGCCTCGCTTTTCCGCAGCCCGCAGCCGTAATACAGCGCAAACATGGCTGCCAGCGTCCGCATGTCCTGTGTACTGCCGGCTTTGGCATCGTCCATTATTCTGAACGATGATGCGATTTCCTCTTTGGAAAAGATGTATGGCATGAAATTCGTGCGCTGGAACCTTCTCCGCGTCCTGTCAAGGAACACCCCCGGCAGATTCATCTGCTCGACAAGCCATCTTTCAAGGGTGCAGAGGGCCGCAATGCGCTTCGCCTGGTTTGAAGGCTTCTCCCCGTTTCGCCTTGCGCACCACATCTCATGCATTTCCTCCGTGATGACAGGTGCAGTGACGCCATTCCTCCGCATGAAGAGGTCTATCTCGCGCAGACGCATCTGGATGGAATAGCCGTAGTCATATCCCTGCCCTCGTTTGAAGAGGATGAACTGCGGGATGAACTCACGGAAGGGACCGGTGTATGTCGGTTCATTTTTCATCGGGCACCTCCAGGGAAAGCTGACGCAGGTTCCTCTCGTCAACGGTAAGGTACAGCTCCGTCGTGCGCGTGCTTGCATGTCCAAGCACATTGGATATGGCGCTCAGGGGGGCGTTGTTCCGCATGAGGTTGGTTGCCAGGGAATGGCGAAGGGCATGCGGGCCGTGGTGGCGTCCGTCTATGTTTATCCCCGCCTTGCCCATGCATTTCGTTATCACCTTGCAAAGCGATGCGGTGCACGAGTATTTTGTATATGGGGCATACGTCGTCACGAGGATGTAGTCGTTGTCCCTGCTTTCGTGCCTGCCGTTCTTCAGATAGTCTATGAGCGGAAATTTCACCGCGTCCACAAGCGGCAGCGTCAGCTGGCGTCCGGTTTTCCCCTGGACGATGTTTATGGCATTGTTGTTCCAGTCTATGTTCTCGAACTTGAGATTGATTATGTCGCCTGCCCGCAGGCCAAGCACCGCGGCAAGGCTGACGATGAGCATGTCCCTGCGCCCCCCCGGACTTTCTACATCTATGGCGGCGACCATCCTGTCTATTTCATCCTGGGTGTAATAGGATAGGATCTTGTTGCCCGGCTGCTTCCTGATAAGGGGAAATGCCTGATGTCCGCTGAAGCATATTGAACGCTCGCCGTGAAGCCAATCAAGCGCCTCGCGCAGCGCCGAGGCGAAACGGCGCCTTGTGGCAATGGCAAAATGCCCCAGCGTGCCCATGTATTCATGCACCTGGCATAGCTCCCATTGCGCAAGGGTCGATATGCCCTTGCGCGCCAGGTGGGAAAGGTATGACGTGAAGACCCATATCTTGACCTGCTTTGTGCCTAGGCAGATTCTCTGGCGGTTTACAAAACCATGGTACCTCATGTATAAACCAGAGTAAACCAGCGGAATCTCCGTCGTGGAGCCACGCTGATGCGTCTTGCAGTAGTTGCCGCTCATGTGGAACTCAAAGAGAATCAGGAGCGGACGCCGCAGAACGGTCTGATGCGCACACGAGACACTTTGATAGTCAATGTCGTATTGCTCCTTGAGAAACCTGGCTGCGTCCGAAACACCAATGTCGTTCAGCGACCGCAGCGCACAGTACTTCTGGAAATGTCCCAGGATCCACTTGTTGGTGGAAATGACAGTCGCGCTATATCCGTCCTCTTCCAGACGACGGTACAGACGTTCACATGTTGCATTCAATTCTTGAAGATTCATCTTGCCTCCGTTTATTGTGGCTTGTCTTGAAATCCAGGACTATCCTGGGGTTCAGCAAGATAAACGAAGCAAACGCACTTGAAATCGACTAAATATTATGTAAAGTAATATCTAGGAACTGAAGTATAAATATGTCAAAAATGATCCTATGCTTTGCATAATAAATTACTTTACATATCACCAGTTATGTAAAGCTTTACATAAGCGGTGAACGAGGGCATTGATGAGTGCCTCGTGATAACTGCGCTCGACATATTCTGGCATTTCCTCACGCGAGTTTGCTGTTTTTCGCCACATCATTCGCGTATTCCGCTTGATGAAAGCCTCGCCATTCTCAAGCAGCAAAATTAAGCTTCCTGAATATTCAGCATCATCAAGCGCATCTACAGTGCCGCCACTTTTGTTTAGTCCGTTCCAACGAGTGCAAAATACTCTTGACCAGCGTACGGGGCTTTCGTCCGTCAATAGTGCGCCTGCATTGGTCAGATATCCATCGTCATTTGCTAAACCAAAGGAAATCAGGTCTTTTCTTTCAAAGCTTTTCCCCGTCCATTTCTTATATCGCTCGCGCAACTTTGTAAAGGAAAAATCGGTAACTTTATAGGTGGAACCCAGGGTGTCATACGAGGAATTTTTCCCCCTTAGGACCAGCCGTTTCTGCTCCGTTGCTGTGGCTTTGACACTTTCATTGCCGACACGGATGTAGGTCTCCAAGACACCATCGGAAGAATAGTAGTATGGAGTGTCATCGCCCTTCAGAACATCTAGGATGAGCAATGTTTTGTCGTCCATCTTTTCAAAGCGAAGCTTGAACTCGGGGATTGGATCCAGATGGGTTTTGATGATCTCACTGATTTTGTCGGCCGTATCCTCTGGATTGTCCAAGCCAATGATCGTCTCGTCATCGCTTACGCCAAAAATCAGGACTCCACCATTACCGTTAGCAAATGCGCTAACAGTCTTGCACCAGCTCTTGGGGCGTTTTTCCTCGAGAGCCTGCTTTTTATCATATTCAGTTGTCTCGCCAATGAGATTCTCGATGCTCATGATTCCTCTTGCCTCTCTACCTAGAGGGCGTCCAAAAAAAGGTAGGGATGCGTTGGGGATGTCCGTCTTCCATCCATTCTGTCGCCGCGTTCGACCCGTCTGACGCCTGCCCTTGCCTCCCTCCTTCCGCCTCGTGCGCGCGTACCTTATCGAGGGTGGGGTGCCCCCTGGGTGGGTGGGGCTAGATGATGTCTGAACCGCAGAGAAAACATAGTGCCGGAAAAACGGAATTTCAAGAAAAATCATACAGAATCATAGAAAATGTGACTTGAAACATAGAAAACCCCGGGAAATCATATCAATTCCTAATTCCGGCAATCCGCTTGAGAGCTATTTTTTAACAACGAAAAAACACGAAAAGGCACGAAATTTTATAGGGGTTGCTGCTTTGGCGGATGGGATGGCATAGGGATTTGAACCGCCAAGACGCCAAGGACGCCAAGCAGGGCGCCCTTGGCGTCTTGGCGGTTATCTTAGGAATAAGCTTTGAGCAAATTGGGATTTGAAGTCAATATTTCAATATCCATCCGCTGAAAATCTTTATCGTTGGTCATTAATTTAAGATTTTCCTTCTTGCATATATCAACCAGAAGGCAATCATTGAAATCGATTTTTCCGGACTTGAATTCCGCCAAAGCACGACGTAAATCCAGATTATTTGTCGGTAGTGAATGGACACGGCAGCATTTAAGGATTTTCATGGCAAAGCATTCTGCGGTTTCAGCGACTGCAGCAAAGTCGCTTGATTGCCTGAACTCCTTATATTTCTCATATTTCAAATTATAAGAGGCGTCATACTCGATTCGGCAGTACCGATTGAGATATTCACTAAGCACTATGGGATCAATTATTGGTTGCGCCCCTGCCATGATGAGCTTGTCAAATGCAGATGAGTATTGGTATGCGTATTTATATTTTGTCCCACTGGGAGCTGGGAACAAATATATCCATATGTTTGCGTCCAGTAGGATCCGCTCTCCTTTTGCAAAAGAATAATGCGCCAAATCATACGCTTTATTATTCATTTCCTCCCACCTCGTTCTGCCATGCCCTGTCATAGTGGCTTGGGTTTGCATAATACTTTTTTGCATTATCCACAACGCGTCGCAAAAGCTCCATGTCATCCCCAGGAAGGCCTTGAACCTCAAGTTTCGCACGGATTTCCTGCTCGGTAAAAGAACCATACAGTTGCCCGATTGCCATGTTGAGAAAAAGCGAAATCAGTATTTTCACTCGGTCAAAGGACAGAATGACACTTTTCCCGTCTTTGAAAAGCGCCTCGATCTTTTCAAAGACTTTTTGTCCATCCTCGGCGGAGATGCAGTTTGGACTCCCTATGAAATCAGTGATTTTGATTGTGATTGCTTTATCCATGCCAGGCACCTCATCATTAAAAAATGTCATTACTCTTTAATTCAGACTTCAGGCAAAAAGATTTTTTGTCCACGGAAAGCACGGAAAATTTGTAGGGTTGCTGCTTTGACGGATGGGATGGTAAGTTCATTGAACCGAAGCTGGGAGATTTTTTTAACAACGAAATACACGAAAAGGCACGAAAATTTACCGGCAATGACATGTCGCATCTCCATCCCTAACCGTTGCCCTAACCGTTGCTTTATAATATATCTTTACTTTAAAAACTGAAGGTGCTATGGTGGCTGGGAGATCACAATTTGTGATCTCCAATTCTTTATGGCTACTCCGTCCGAATCGCAGCACCAAAAGATCGGCTTCGATTGAATTTTTTTTACCACGAACCACACGAAAAGGCTTGGCGCGGGCTGCCGTCCACAACCCACACGGACTTTACACGGACGGGACACGGACGGGACACGGACAGGACACGGACGGGACACGGACGGGACACGGACGGGACACAAACAGCTGATCGGTCGGATTGGTCGGATCGGTACAATGCTTTGCGCCGTAGGCGCTTAACCATGCTTAACCCCTGGCTTTAGCCTGGGGTGAGGAACCCACCCAAAGACAGTGCCTTGTAAAGGCACCACAATCAGACGGAGAAGTGCTTATATGCCAATGACTTAAAGCTTTCTTTTCTGAAAAATCTTTCTGAAAAAACAAGAAGTTTGGCAATAGGAGTAGTACGAAAATTTTTTTATAGGGGTATCGACTAGAGCAGGTCAGGGTGATTTTTCTGCAGAAGGTTCAGAATTTCAAGACGGAGATCCTTTGCAAAAGTCAGCAGTTCTTTTGCTTCGTCGGATGATGCTCCTCCGACATTATCATATTCCACCGTGTTCCTTTTTATCCGGCAGGCATTCAGGTACACCGCATCCTCTTTGCGATGTGCACCAATGGTATATTCAATTGCCATCAAGGTGCGATAATGGGCCAGTGTATTTTCCGGACGATATCCGGTGGCATACAGCATCAGTGTGCAGAGCTTTAATGCCGCATTGTAGGCAATGCCGAATTTCCAGTCGTCGGAAAGACCTTCGGCAGCCGCGTCCAAAATATCACGATCAGCAATTGCCAGCAAATTGGCAATTTCCTGACGGTCGGTTTTATGGGGTTTCAGCCATCCGTTCATTTCCCATTGCGACAAACTCATCTGGTGTTCCTTTCAGAAAGATTTTCGGTGATTGTATGATCTCGAGTATGAAATGATCCTGTTTGTTTTTCCGCTGCAGAAACGCCTGCTCGGAGATTACGTAAGGATTGATCTCACGACCAATTTTGTCTGCAACCAGATGAATACGGCGGGTCACTTCCCGCAAACCGCAATCCCCAATCACAAAAAGATCAATATCACTGGCAGCATGTGCGGTGCCGCTGGCAAAGGAGCCGAACAGAAAAACGTATTTTGCCGGGCAATCCGAAAAACAGTCGCGTAAAATCGCTTCGCTGCCTTCCGTTTTTTGCACCAGTTGGCAGAGAACAGCGTACAAATAATGCTGATGATTTGCGGAAAAATAAACCCTGTTGCCATCTTTTTCGGTAATGATGAGTGACAAATCCGACAGTTTTTGCAACTCACGTTTTAGAACCGGGGCACTGATCGACGCCGAACGCGACAATGCACGCAGATGAACACGTCTCCGTTCGAGTGTAAATAAACATTTTAGAATTTCCGCGCGTCCCTTGGAACCGAGAATTGTCGCCAACATATGCACCTCATCTTATGGTTGTTACCTATAAGATAATGATTGTTATTAAAAAGGCAACAACTTTTGGGCCTTTCGTAGTTTATTTTTTTAACTTTTTTTAACAACGAAATACACGAAAAGGCTTGGCGCGGGCTGACGCCCACAACCCACACGGACTTTACACGGACGGGACACGGACGGGACACGGACAGCTGATCGGTCGGATTGGTCGGATCGGTACAATGCTTTGCGCCGTAGGCGCTTAACCATGCTTAACCCCTGGCTTTAGCCTGGGGTGAGGAACCCACCCAAAGACAGTGCCTTGTAAAGGCACC
>JAPXLT010000046.1:0-21753 GCA_033809415.1 Lentisphaeria bacterium | reverse complement strand
GCACTGCCGTTGGGTGGGTTCCTCACCCCAGACTAAAGTCTGGGGTTAAGCATGGGTAAACGCCTACGGCGTAATGCGTTACGCCAATCCGCAGATCTATCAGATAAAACAACCAACTAGACTGCAAATTCGCGTGCAATCCCATCACTCGAAGCAACAACCCCTATAAAATTTTCGTGCCTGTTCGCGCCTTTTCGTTGTTAAAAACGAATTTCTTACAGATTTCAAGTCTCGCCTTGATTTTGCAAAACAAGGGTTTATCTTGTAGTCCGTCATCATATGCTGGAGGTACTGCATGATTCCGCGATTGATCCAAGCACAGCTCTTACGTCTCTGGGCGGGTTATCCCGTTGTCACCATTATTGGTCCACGGCAGTCAGGGAAGACCACATTAGCCCGAGCCACTTTTCCGGATATGCGCTATGTCAGTCTGGAGAGTCCTGATATCCGCGCCCTTGCTGAAAGCGATGCCAGGGCGTTTTTACAGGCGTATCCAGCGCCGATCATCTTTGACGAGATTCAACGTGTTCCGCAGCTGTTAAGTTATATTCAAACCTTGGTCGATGAATCCGGAAAGAATGGGCAGTACCTGCTTACCGGCAGT
Source organism: Lentisphaeria bacterium (assembly GCA_033809415.1). Classification (GTDB taxonomy): domain Bacteria; phylum Verrucomicrobiota; class Lentisphaeria; order Oligosphaerales; family Oligosphaeraceae; genus JAQVUB01. Next base: position 21,149 of record JAPXLT010000046.1, on the reverse strand, counting down.
CATCAGCCGCAGCTCAGTGCCGGTATTTCGCAGTCACTGGCCGGACGCACTGGCCTATTGCGCTTGCTGCCGCTATCCATCCAGGAACTGCGCCAAGCCGGCATTACCCTCGAACGCGACGAATATCTATACAAGGGGTTCATGCCGCGTGCCTACCGCACTACGCTGGAGCCGCATACCCTCTACAGCGACTATTTTGCCACTTATGTTGACAGAGATGTCAGGCAAATAGCCAACCTGAGCAACCTCAGCGCATTCGAGACTTTCATGAAACTGCTGGCCGGTCGTTGCGGACAACTGCTGAACCTGAGTTCCCTGGCCAACGACGTCGGTGTTTCTTCATCCACGATCAGTGCTTGGCTCTCGATACTGGAAGCGAGCTTCATTATTTTCCGTCTGCCCTGTTATTACGAAAATTTCGGCAAGCGTCTGCTTAAGAGTCAGAAGCTCTACTTCACCGAAATCGGCCTGGCGACCTGGCTTCTCGGCATCCGCGAGCCAGCGCAAGTTGCCCGCGATCCGCTCTTCGGCGGGTTGTTCGAAAATATGGTGGTTCTCGAGGCATTGAAAGCACGCTGCAATGCCGGAGCAGAACCCGATCTGTATTTCTTCCGCGATTCCGCCGGCACCGAAGTCGATCTCTTGTTCCGAAAAGCACCCGACCAGCTGATTCCCACCGAAATCAAGGGTGCGATGACTTGGCACAAAGACTTCGTCGCCAATATCCATAAGCTGCGAAAACTGTCACCAAAATTCACTGGCGGCTTTGTCGTCTACAGCGGAGATATGACCCCCACCAGCAACGACGTAAAATACATCAATTTCAAAGACACCGCACAAATAGTCGAGTGATGATAATCCGTCCTCCTTGGCGTCCTTGGCGTCCTTGATCCGCTTTATTTTTGACACTACCACGATCAAGTTGCTTCAATGTTGCAATTAAAAGTATGCGATGCCCTCGGTTGCAAATTTATAACTGGTTATATGATAAATAGTTATAAAATTGCAATTTCAGACAACTGAACCTCGGGTTCAAGAAAGCGAGCGTTATTTTTTCTTTATCTGATTACTAAGCAAGAATTTAAGTATGGCGAAAAATTATATTGTTGAAATTCGACTTGTGAAAATACAATGGCACCTTCCAGCCCGAAGCTGCACAATAATAACCCCCGGTGACCGAGCCCGGAGGGCGAGGGAACCGGGGGTGGACGGCACCCAAGAATCAGCGCCCGGAGGGCGACACAAACGCAGTCTTGTCGAGAAGCCTTGAGCAACCGGAAGAGTCCATTTCCACTTGTTGTTGCGCCCTCCGGGCGCGGTTTTTTGGGGGGGGGAGTCCCCACCCCGGGTTGCGTCGCGCTCCGCGCTTCCTCACCCGGGGTTATTTTTGTGTGGCGCTTCGCGCCGAAAAACTGCCTGGATAAATATCAACAGGGCTTGAATGAATCATCGCAAAAAGCAAAACAGTGCCAGTGCAACTTCACAGAGATTCAGTTATCTGAATTTGCTTTTGACTTGCAACCTGTTGCAACTTTCTTATTCATCGATTCACCCGGGAACCACAGGTTGGTTCGTATGAAGCGTTTATTGTTCCAGTGACTTAGGAAGCTGATCATTGCCTTGATCTGCTGCAAACCATTGTTCGAGCACACGTCGCAATTTATTAAATGCGCGATCCTGACAGCCTTTTAGGCTTACAGTTTCAGCCAGTCGTGAGAATACTCTTGCTGAGTGAGCCTTTCTGGCCGCTCGCATAGCTTCCTGCATGGCTTTTTTTGGGTCAGCAGGTTTGAGATGTCCGGCAGGAAGAAGTTTGTTTTGCGTCAACCAATCTCGAAGATTTGGAGTGTGTCCTTGCCAACCAAGCTCTTCATCCACATGTGGAGAATGGCTCCAGACCCACGCCTCCAATTCGGGGACGATGACAATAGCAGCACAGCGTTGATCCCAACCTGCTTTAGCCAGACGTTCTTCAATGCTGTCTTCAATCTCTGATGCGTCGCGATCTTCCCAACCGCATCCGTCACGATCAAAGACAACAAGTGCACGGTGATGGGTATTGACATAGCTCTCAAGAAAATATTCCGCATTACTTCGACATCCGGAATCACGTTGCGGATGGCGTAGTATATCATAATCAACTTCGGGAACCAATGGACGAATGTTCAAAGCCTTGCAGCGCCCAAGGATTCCTCGCAGGGAATTTTCCGCATCAAGGTCTGCGACCAGCACAATTAACTCTTTTTTGTTGTGGGCTGTGTCTTTCATCCCAGGACTCCCGCTGCAAACAGATCACCAAGATTAATCCCGCCTCGCCAATTCCTGAGTGCAGGATGTTCGCTGCCGCGGACGATGTCGGTAGCCCCGGAATCGGTTTTCTTGAAACATAATACTTTATCTGCTTCCGCAACACTGAGAATGACCGGTGAATGAGTGGCCAGGAGTACCTGCGCATCATACACACTGGATAATGACTGGAACACAGTCTCGACGGCCTTTGGATGAATTCCATTCTCGGGTTCCTCGATCAGACAGATACCCTTAAAGTCAGGGATGTAGGCAGGAATGGTGAGAGCCAGCAGCCTCAGGGTTCCATCAGAGGCCATCCAGGAAGGCACCTTCAGCCCTCCGTGATAATGCAGCATAAGGTAGCGGTGCCTGTCCTCTGGGCGTTCCACTGTCTGTATGCTTTCGATATCCGGCAACGCAGTTCGAATATGATCTACCCACCATGCGAATCGTTCCTGATTTGCCGATTGTTCCAGATTCCACACCACCCAGGGCAGGTTGGAACCATCCGGACTGAAACCTTTTCCACGATTTGGGGGACTGGGCTTGCGCAGCTGCATGCTGTTCAAGGCAATTTGCTGGACTCCTTCCATGAGAGTGCGTTTGAACCAAGTGGCAACCGGGAATTTCGATTCGTCTTCCGGCAGATTCGCCAGAGCAGATTTTTTCGGTCCCAGGCGGATGGAAGGGAACCACCCTTTGCCATTACCGGTTTCACGGACTTCGACATAAAAATTGTCGTTTCCTCCATGTGCCTTGCTCAGGACTCTCTGCCATCGCTTCTCGCGATTTGTCAGCAGGGTGTCTGGTATGATGGGTTCCATCGGGAAAAGTTTGCGCTGTATAGGAGCGGTTGGCGTGGGTTTGGCCTGTTGAAGCCATGCTTTTTCGTCAAGGATTCCCACTTCCTGGGTTTCCGGGTCGAGGCCAATGCGGATCTCGTATCGAAAGCTGACAAATGGCTTTGCCAATAGTTTTCTGGTTGTTTGCGGGACAGCTGCTTCCAATGCCAATTCAAAGTCTTGGCCGGAACGTTGCCAAAGGAGATCAACAAAATTTGATGTACGCTCATATACAGCAGCATCCAAGCCATCTGCCACCATACGTCCGAGAAAACCGATGACGTCCAGAAAAGTCGTTTTGCCGCTGGCATTTGGTCCAACCAGCACATGGAAATTTTCCAGAGGCTGGCTCACATAGCGAAGGCATCTGAAGTTTTTGGCTTCTATGCGGGTAATCATAGTGAATCCTCCGTATTGTCAACGGCATGCGAAGGGACAATTATCATCTTCTTATTATCAGGGCGTTTTCATTCTCTTAACCACGTCGGGAAATGGTTCGTTTTTTAATGGACAGGGACACGATGGACGCAATGGACATCATGGACAAAAATGGACACGTCTTTATGGACAGAATGGACACGTACAGCAGGTAACGTCCTTGAACCTGTCCATTCGTCCATCAATCGGAAAGTCCATCGTGTCCATTCCGTCCATGATGTCCATCCTTGTCCATGTCCATGAAAATGAATGAAAACGCCCTGTTCTTATTATACATCATAAATCATTACTTTGTAAACTATCGCCATTTTTCGGCTGGTCAAGCTGACCAAGCTGACCAAGCTGACCAATATTCACACATCAGCTCGCATCTTTAGTTGTCGTCGCCCAGCAGGTCGCGATAGTGCGACTAACTGAGGGGGGGGTAAAGCCATCGTCCCAATCGGCTCCCTACTGGGGAGCTTTTTCCGTCGTCGCGTAATGCGATGAGTGCATGTCGGCTCTTCCAAGGATTTTTAGATGTTCTATTTGATCCGCTCTGCTAACGCTTTGCGTGTGGCAACGATTTCTCTACGAAGCGTTTCTTCATCCGGTAACTCAGTGAGATACTTCGAGGCAAATACCTGTGCTTGCATTCCCGCCGTGGCATACTTTACAACAGCATCATCGTGATCTCCGCAAAGGATGATGCCCACCGGGTCATTTTCATCGGCCAAGGCGAGGTGTTCCTTAGCGTAGTTCAGGTAGAGATTCATCTGTCCTGCATCGGCGTGGGTGAAAGCACCCCGCTTCAGATCGATCAGAACAAGGCAGCGTAGAACCCGATGATATAATAGCAGGTCGATCCGGTACCACGCAGAGCCGACGCGAATTCGTTTCTGACGCGCCACAAAAGTGAAACCCGATCCCATTTCTAGAAGGAACCATTCCATGTGCCGGATCAGTGCTTCCTCCATTTCGTATTCGCTGTACTCGTCCTTGAGGTTTAGAAATTCCAACAGGTATGGATTGCGAATTTCCTCATCAGCCGTTATAGCATCTTCGGGGAGTGCCTTCTGGCCGCGTGCCAACATGGCTTCCTGGCGCTTGGACTTGGCCGTTCGCTCGAAAAACTGTGTGCTGATCTGGCGGTCAAGCTGCCGAACCGACCAACCGCCCCGTATGGCCTCATTTTCGTAGAAAACGCGGGCGACTGGCTTGTCCACGGACATCAAGCGCACATAGTGGGACCAAGATAACCTGAATGCCCCCATCAATGCCTGTGTCGATAGCCGTAAAGGGGGTCCTATCGGTTCGATGTCTTTGGGTACGGGCAAGAATCCGGATTGTGAATACAGCTCAGCGCATCCCGCCCGAGCCTCCAATTCGCTCGACGGTGTTGAGCAAATCTCCCATTCGAGGTAGAATGTCCGCATTCGTTGCAGACCAGGACGCGAGAATCCGCGGCCATAGCGAGCGGTCAGGTCCGCCGACAGCTTGACCAAAAGTTCCCCGCCGTACTCCGCCCGCGCCTCGCCGCCTTGCTCGAATTCGACGATTCGGCGGCCAATCTCCCAGTATGTTGCTGTCAAGAGGTTGTTGATGGTGCGAGCCGCCTGGCGGCGCGACTGCTCCAGCAACTTGCCGATCTCATCGACGAGTAAACCATAGTCACCGGAAGTGGGAATCTTACTGATTTGGTCCTTGCTCATTCGTCGTTTTCCCGATCCCAGTTTTTTGTACCGGGCAAGAATTCACCTTTTTGCCGCACCGCTCTGCGTACGCCGACTTTACGATCTCGCGCATCTTGCCATCAGGCATTTTCTTCCGTTCGACTTTCTCGACTACCTTGCCACCGATGCGTTCGCACAGCTCGCTCCGTTTCTCCGGCGTACTTGGGCGCGGGGTGCGGGGTGCAGATTTAACAGCTCAAGCGATGACAATGATCCAACTTTGAACTTTGAACTTTGAACTATCTTATCCACAGGAATGATGAAAGCGAGATGGGGATGATGCGTGGGTCCAGGATGCGGGCATCGTCGTCCAAGGTCACAAGCAGGCCGAAAGGAGCGTTATAGACCGATTTTTCAATGAAGGCGCGCAGGCCGCGGGTGTCCTCCATCGGATCAATGCGTTTGCGGTATTTCACCTCGATGGGAATCCGTTTCGTGCCGATCGTCAGGATGAAGTCGACTTCCGGTTCAGCGTTCCGCTCCGGGAAATGCGCCACATCCAGGCTAGGCACCGAAGCCAGAAAATAGCCTAATGCGCTTTCGGCCAGGTGTCCAGCCAGATCGGACAAATGTGGGTTAGCCATGAGTCCTTCTGCGTCAAGCGGTATCACTTCTTGCAACCAGGACGCACGCAGAACGTGGTCGGAAAGACAGAGTTTGGCGGGGGCTTTTTTTCGTTTCAGGCGCAGCTCGATAGGCTGCACGAGACGAACCAGCAACGTTCCGTCCAGGAATTTCAGATAGGTGAGGATCCGATTCCAGCCGATGTCGGTTGCCAGCGTCTGTTGGATTTCCGGTACGAAGACCGCCTGCCCGGAGGCTTGCCCGGCGTAGCGGCAGCAGAGGCGGAACACCTCCTCGATGAGCTTTTCGTCCCGCTTTTGTCCCCGCGGACCTAGGCGCAGGTCATGTTGAATGGCTCTCCGTATTACTGTTTCGTTCAGATAGTCTGCCAGCTCGTGCCACGGAGTGTCGTGTCTTTCCTGGGCGATTGGATAGCCGCCGCGCTCTGAATAGGCCTTGAAGCTGCAACGGCGGATTTCCGATTGTTCCTGCCCCCTGCGCACCGCCTCGTGCCAGAAATCTGGCGACAGCAATTGATCCAGCCCATTGTCGCCCCATTGCGAGTCGCATTGGACGCCGAAGCGCAGGTCAGCGATCTCCCGCAGGAGAAGCGGCCCCATTTCCAAGGTGGAAATCCTGCCGGCCAAGCTGTCCCTGCCCGCTTCGATACGCAATGAGGAGCTGCCGGTGATCAGGCAGCGGACGCCGTGATTGTCCACCAGGTTCTTGACCTGAGGTGCCCAGGCATCGAGGTTTTGCACCTCGTCGAACAGCAGATATACTGGCGAGTTGCGGTTAGCCAAGGCGTTGAATGTATTGCCGACAATCTCCTTCTCAAACCAGCGCGAGATGGACAGCACGGGTTCTTTGATCTCCCTGAAAGTCGGCAGTTCGTCAAAGGGGACATAGAGGATACGGCTGCCTTCCACGCCGTCAGCCAGGAGAGCTTGGATCGCCTGCCGCAGCAGAATGGTCTTGCCGACGCGCCTGGGACCACGAAGGACGGTGGCCGGCGTCATCCCGCGCCGAAGCATATCGAGCATGCGCTCAAATGGCCAGCGATGAAAACGCGGCGGACGCAACGGCTCCGCGCCGGACCACCACGGATTGGCTGCCCGGAGGTTCTCCGAAAGCTCGATGGGCAAGGCACCAGGCAACGGATTGCCATCGAGCGGACTGGATTTGTTGCTCATGATTCCTCCTTGTTCAAGCTATCGCCTATTTGAACCGCCAAGACCGCCAAGTTTCTTTTTTCTCTTTTTCTTGGCGTCCATTGCGTCTTGGCGGTGAAGTCCTGCAGTGGCGTCTTGGCGAACGCCAAGCCTTGGGCAGCCTCATCTGTGCCTTCGTCCTCCTTGCTCAGGTCCAGCAGAGCCTGCCAGGAGAGTTGCGATGGCCGCGCCTTTTCGTTTTCCCAATAGTCATCAGTCATTCTGTCCGTTTCGTCCCGTCTTCGTGGCCAGTCAATGAGCACGAATCAGAACATAACGTATGATATATTGCCTGTCAAACGGGCACGCGAAAGCAATTTTTTAACCACGAAAAGGCACGAAAAAGAATTCGTATCTCAAAATCAAGAAGTTGCGGGGATAGTATGGGTAGTATGGGTTATTTTGCCAATGCATCCGCCAGGCGGTTTCGCAAGGTGGAGCACTGCGTGATTAAATAGCCCATCCGTGGTGAAGACAATGGCAAATCATAAAATGCCAGCCCCAATGTAATGCCACGGCTTCTCAATGGGAAGGAAATATTGCTGCCACGTTTATCGGAATATAACGCATATCCAAGTTCGACAAACATGGAGACACGTTTTTCCAGGTCGGAGATCCATCGGGCTTCTTCCTCGGCAGGGTAGCCCGCTTCTCGCACAGATTCCCGCAATATGTCCAACGCCTTTCCGCTCCCCCTGCTGTCAACAAGGATGCAGAGAGCAATATTCGAACCGTGTATAGGCCAATGCTCCCCCGTCTCAATTGCCCCTATGTCAGCTGTGCGAAACAAATAAACCATACGGTTTCGCACGATGCTTCCCAAGGCGCATTTTACGCCTAGCGTCTTCTCCGCCTGGATCAATTCATTGCGTATCTGCGGCGTAAAGTATTTCCGCGAGGTCACCAGACGCCCGAGATAGACAAGGCCAAACCCGGGTCCGACCGTGCGGTATCCAGTCCGCTGCAAGTATCCAGCCTCGCACAGGTCCTGGACAATGCGCCATACTGTCAGTCGTTTCACGGCAATGCGCCGGGACAGTTCAGCCACCGACATGTCCCTGTCAGCCTCTGCCATCGCCTCGATGATGCGCAGTGTATGTTCTACGGTTCGGATTTTCACACTGTTCACTATGTGATACTTCAAAAAAATCTGGCGAGCATTGTTTTGCAAATGCTCCGGCACCATGATATACTATAAACCGTCGTGATAAATGCTCCATTTTTTTTACCTTGGAAAAAATTCAGGAGGTTTTATGGAAAGGCGTTGTTTTACTTTGATTGAACTGCTGGTAGTAATCGCCATCATTGCCATCCTCGCCTCGATGCTTTTGCCTGCCTTGTCCAAGGCGCGTGAAAAGGCTCGCGCCGTTGTTTGTTCCGGCAACTTGAAACAGCTGGCGTTGATTGTCGATTTTTATTCGGCAGACAATGACGGCTTTGGCATATTCTGGCAGAAGCCCACAATCAAGGCCTATGCGGGCACCGAGGCAGACTGCACTTGGACCATGTTCCTGTATCGCCAAGGTCTGGTCAAGCTCAACCAACCGATACTCCTCTGTCCAATCATCACCAACATAAGATACCTCGATAGTAGCGCGAATCGCCATCGCTATAATTCCTACGGCATACACCGCGGGAACGATGCCTGTACGTTGCATTATGAATCGCGCCGAAAAACACGCTCCGGTTATGATACGGGCATGGGGCATCATGGCGTGCTGGACCCAACCATATCACCATCAAAAATGACCATGTTCTTTGACAGCAGGCGTTCTGATGGAAGCTCGGCTTATGTAGTTTATCGTTTTGGCAACCAACCAAACAATGCCGTCTGGCTTGCCCATGGCGAACGTGCAAACACCGCATTTTTTGATGGTCATGTAGGAGCGTGCACGGCAGGCGATCTGCGCGACCTGAAATTCCGCTCATGGTATACGTACAATGGTGCATATATCCAGGAGGCCTTCAGCGACGTCAACATCTATTCAGCGAACTGATTCTTATGATACACATTCTTTTGTTGTTCTTTACGGCTGTGTTCCTACAGGCGGGGGAAACTGTTTCTGGGTCTCCTGACTGGTCCGTCATTGCGCCGGTTTCCTCGCCGGATGTTCAATGGGAGCAAATCGCGCCGGGGGACGGCGGAACATCCTTCTATCATCGCATCCACCCGGGCGATGCAAATACCGTTATCCAGTCATGCGACATGTCAGCGACCTATGTTAGCCATGATGGCTGCATTAGCTACCGCTCCTGTAACAATCCCGATTGGGGTTTTCCAAGAATGCATTATCTTTCCGGTGTGGACTTCTGCCTGGCGGCTCCGGATGTTGGCTATGCGTGTGCAGAAAACAATGGCTGCTTCAAGACTACGGACCGAGGACGAACCTGGCACAGGCTTTCAACTACCGACTTGGAAAAAACATTCACTTGGAAATTTCCCCGTACGCCATTCAGCACATTGGCTGTGCATCCCGCCAACCCGGACGAAGTCTGGGTTGGAATAGGTTTTCCAAGGCGCCTTGAAAATACGGGGCGCAGACGTCTTCCGCAGGGGCTGGCTGTTTCAAGGGATGGCGGGCGTTCCTGGAAACACCTGGCTGGCACCTTGCCGCAAGATGATATGCCGGTGGACATCAGGATACTCCCTGAACGACCCGCCCACATTTATGTTGGTACAGACCGGGGCGTCTACCGCAGTATGGACGGAGGAGATACCTTTCAGGACATAGGCATCGGTTTGCCCAAGGGGTGCCACCCCAACGGTATGGACGCCATCTATGACAAGGCGAGACAAAAAGTCGTGCTGGCAGTCGCACTCGAAGTACATTGGACTGTCGATCAAGAAGGCGGCATGGCCGAAAACTTTGGTGGCGTGTGGGTTTGTGAAGATGCGGAAAAGATGGCGCCTGCCTGGAAAGAGGCAACAGGCAACCTGCGAATTCCACAGGAATTATTGTCGTCTCTGCCTGAAGTGCAGGAAAACCCCTGGTGGCAGGCCGCCGTCAAAGTGCGTTGGGCGGACTTTTTGAAACAACCTGAAGTAGCTCAACTTTACCAGGATACGGTGCTGAACTATCGCCTGGACCCTGCCAAGTTCCATGCACTCTGGCGGGAATGCCGAAGCCAGGAAAGCGAGACGAAACGGATTGCCCGGATGCTGAAAGCCGGATGCAAAACCTATCTCCCCTCGTTCCATACCATACGCATCGATCCGAGGGATCCGGCGGTCATCTATGTCTCGATTTTCGAGTGCATACCGCCCTATGGCATATGGAAAACCACCGATGGCGGGCAAAACTGGCATTGCATCACCAGGGGTGCGCGCGCATGGGAACAGCCCGAATGGCAGTGCTATGTGCCCGCCGGGGAAAAAAAGCTTAACGTTATACAGGCTTGGACCGCCATGCATCCCATGAATTATGGAACACCGGACTTGCGGATGGGCTTCTGGGATATCCGGAAATTCGACCTTTGCAGAACAGCGCCGGATATTCTGACATTTCACTCGCACCGCGTTACATACCGGAGCAGTGATGGCGGAAAAGAATGGCTGGATGCCTCAAATCATATCGTCGATGCGAAACAGGGGCTTTTCAGAGGCGCCGGCAATAGCAACATGTGTGTCTTTGACTTGGCGTTCCACCCTAAAGATCCAAATTACGTGCTGATGTGGATGGCGGACTGCGGGGTGAAATTCAGTCGCGACGGCGGACGCACCTTGCAGGGACTCGCACCTATGATGATCGGCTCGAATCAATGGGTGCGGGGCGCGGCCTTCGATCCGGAGACGCCTGCCCGCTTCTATGTGGCATTCAACTGCATGGACTGGCTGCTCAAAGGACTGCGAGGAAGATATTTCCTTGAGACACAGGATTATGGAGAGCATTTCCTCAATGTTTCGCCGGATGCCACGTATCCGCTTCCGCCGAAACAGCCCGAGTTTACCGCAATGATTGCCAATCTCCTTGTGGATGCAAGTTCTCCGCAGGACTGCCGGCGATTCCTTGCCACGCACGCCAACCAGTACCGGTACTATGCCGCCAATGGCAAGGCCGCTCGACCGCCGGAAGCACCCTCGATGGGCGTTATCGAGTCTCTCGACGGGGGGAAAAGCTGGCACGCTTCGAGCAATGGCTTGGGGGAAAACAAAGAGGTGGTGGAATTGCTGGCGACGGATGAAAATCTGCGCCATCTGTATGCGGCTGTCCTATCCAGGGAAAAGCCGACACCGGCACCCGGAGGACTGTATGAAAGCATAGACTCCGGCAAAACCTGGGTGGAGATACCAACGCCGTTGCAAAATGTCACGCGTGTAATATCAGCTCATGGGAAGCTTTACATTTGCGGGGGGATCAAGGCGAGCGGGAAAAAGTGGAGCAACGCGGGAGGCGTGTTTGTTTCATCGGACAACGGTAAAAGCTGGGAATGCCTGTTGGGCGCACCGCTTGTCTCGCAGATCGCTGTTTCTCCGACGAATCCCAGCCGCATATATTGCACTGTGGAACGGGACAGCGGCAGCCTGATGCAATCCTCCGGGATGTATCGAAGCGATGACAGCGGAAAGACCTGGATGCGCATCAACAATGGCATTGCCGGCGCCTTCAGCTTTACTTGCCTCAAATACAATCCAGGCCGTCTAAATGAACTGTGGGTAGGCACCTACGGAAGCGGATTCTACCGACTCATGGAAATTTTTTAACCACGAACCACACGAAAAGGCTTGGCGTGGGCTGCCGCCCACAACCCACACGGACTTTACACGGACGAGACACGGACGAGACACGGACTTTACACGGATGGGACACGGACTTTACACGGACGAGACACGGACGCCAGATCAGCCGAATCGGTGATATTGGGATCAGCCCTGAAGGGGCGTGATATACCAGCCCAGGGCAACGCCCTGGGGCAGGGATCACACCATCGGCAAAGCCCTGTAAGGGCGTGACATAATCCCTGCCCAAAATTCTTGTGTGCCGAGGTCGGCTTTACGCAATTGCGTCGGAGGCGATATGGAGCGCCGGCGGCTCGCCGGCATGATGCCGGCTTCCCTCTCCCATCACCGAAAAATCAGAAAGTCCAAAAAATTCTCAAAAATGAGAAACAGATTCAAGGCCAGTAACTTGCGCGTCAATTTTTTGAAAATCTTTCACAAAAAAGAAGAAATCGAGTGATAATAGCACGAAAATTTATTATAGGGCTGGTGCTCTGACGGATGGAATTACACGCAGGTGGACGCAGATTTCCAGGATTAGGAATCCTTATGATTTGATGGGAATTTCTATGTTTCTGCATGATTCCTTATGATTCTGCTTGAAAAATCGTTTTTGAAGCACTATTTTTTCGCCGTGGTTCAGACAGCCTCCAAGCCCCACCCAACCAGGGGGCAGACCACCCTTACCGCACGCGCGAGGCAAGGGTGCAGGGTGCAGGGGGGACGTTGTGGACACGTCTGACGGGTCTGACAAGTCGGACAAGTCGGACGGGATACGGACATTCCCGCGCCTCGCCTCTGTCATTCAGCAGGAAAAGACTAAAGGCAGCATCACAACCGGGGCGGTCGCGCTACTCTTTAAATCGCACTACGTATGTGATGGATTATTTATATGAGACGTCTTGTATTGACTCGATATGATTATGCTTCTTTTGGCTGTTTTATTGCGTACGCGGGTTGTTCAATCATCATACCGCTGGTGTTGTACCAGATGTCGGTTGATCTTGGCTTCACGCTTCAGGAAGGCGGTCTTGCCGCTGGTGGTGCCTTGCAGATGGGGCGTGCGATCCCGATGGTATTGTCGATGCTGCTCAGTGGTTTTGTTGCCGGGCGCTGGGGGATGTGCCGGAGCCTGGGTGTTGCCAGCTTGCTGATGGGAGGCGGCATCCTGTGCGCGGCAGTTGCGCCGGTTTATGCGGTTCTTTTTCTAGCCTTGATGGTGACTGGGCTGGGCGAGGGCATTATCGAAGGTCTGAACACCCCCTTTGTGGAAAATCTGCATCGGGAAGAAGCAGGGCGCTATCTGAATTTTTCGCATTCCTTCTGGGCGGTGGGCATCATCATCTCCGTCCTTCTGGGGGGCTGGCTGCTGAACCGTGGAATCTCCTGGCGTTTTGTCGTGGGCGGGGTGTCGCTTCTGGCGTTCCCTCCCACCTTGATCCTGCTGCTACCAGCCGACGGCAAGAAGGCCTATCCCGAGCGTCCGGAGCGCCTGCCCTGGCAGCTTGTCTGGAAGCAGACCCGGGCCATTCTGAAGACGCCTCGCTTCTGGCTTTTCTTTGCTGCGATGTTTGTCGCTGGCGGCGGTGAATTTGGTTTGACCTTCTGGGCGGCCAGTTACATCCAGCTCGAGTTTTCGGCATCGGCTTGGCTTGGCGGCCTGGGCACGGCCTGTTTTGCGGGCGGCATGTTCCTTGGTCGTAGCGTCAGCGGTTTGCTGGTTCGTCAGGAATATCTTCCGCACTTGATTATCAGCACAGCGGCGGCCGGAGTACTGGTCTGTTTGTTTTTCCCGCTGCTGAATGCACCCTGGTTGCTCGAATATCAACAGCAACTGCCATGGGTGAGCATCTTTACCAAGAAATGGCTGCTTTTTCTACTGCTTTTTCTGGCTGGCCTCTGCTCGGCGCCTTTCTGGCCCAGCGTGCAGAGCTATTGTGTCGAACGCCTGCCCTTTCTGGACAGCACCATGCTCTTTATCCTGCTTTCCTGCGCGGGAATCCCAGGCTGCGCATTTGTCTCCTGGATGATGGGACTCTTTGGCAACCTGATCGGCCTGCGTAATTCGTTTTTCATCGTGCCGCTCTGTTACCTGATTTTATTGCTGCTCACAGTTGTGGATACTGTGCAGGCTCGGAAACAAGTCGAACCGTGACAAGGTGCGTAGTGCGTAGTGCGGGGTGCGTTGGAGGACGTCCGTATTCTGTTATCTCCAGACTTCTTGTTTATGAGAGATTTTGGATAGGGATTATGTTGCGCCTTGCAGGGCTAATCCCAATATCGCTGATCCGACCGATTGAGTTTTTTGAGTTTTCGGTGATGGAAGAGGGAAGCCGGCGCTCCATATCGCCGCCGACACATTTGCGTAAAGCCGGTCTTGGCACATAGCGATCCGTCCGATCAGCTGTCCGTGTCCCGTCCGTACTATTGCCAAACTTCTTCTTTTTTGTAAAAGATTTTTTGTAAAGAAAGCTCCAAGTTATTGGCATATAAGCACTTCTATGTCTGATTGTGGTGCCTTTACAAGGCACTGTCTTTGGGGGATTTCCCACCCCAGGCCAGGGGTTAAGCATGGTTAAGCACCTACGGTGCAAAGTATTGTACCGATCCGACCAATCCGCCCGATCAGCTGTCCGTATCCCGTCCGTGTCCCGTCCGTGTCCCGTCCGTGTCCCGTCCGTGTGGGTTGTGGGCGTCAGCCCACGCCAAGTTTTCCGCGTTTTCCGTGGACAAAAAATGGGCGGCATTTTGCTCTGCCATGACTAGTTTTTGCAGTCCTTCCTGCGGGGAGACGATCGGGTGATATCCGAAATCCCGTTCGGCGGCCTGATGGGAAAATGAATGTGAGCGCACCAATTGGTCAACAACGAAGGTGGTCATGAAGGGTTCTCCCAGCCTGGGGAAGAAATAATGCAGTCCTTCTGACAATAGCGCGATAAATCGGGTCAGTCCCCAAGGGGCATACTTCTTGATCTGTGGTAAGCCCCAGATGGACATGACCTCATTCAACCAGGGCCAGAGATAGATCGGTTCCGCGTCGCCGACAAAATACGCCTTTCCTGCGCAGCGTCCCTGGCCTGCCAGCTCGAGTGCCGCCAGCAGATGCGCCCAGGCCGCATTTTCCACTTGAGTAATGGTGATTTGGTTGCGGCCGTCGCCGATCTGGCGCAAACGCCCGCTAGTTGCGGCTTCCCGGATTCGCGGCAGGATATGCGGATCACCCGGCCCCCAAAGCAGGTGCGGCCGGATTGCACAGGAAAGCAATCCCCGGCCATTTGCAATTTCGCTTCCTTGGTTCGCTTTCAGTACGAGTTGTTCGGCGATACTTTTGCTTCGTGGATAATCTGCGTTGTAGCGTTCCGGGTAGGGCAGGCTCTCATCTCCGTTGACAATATTACTTTCCCCAATAACTACACTTGGCGAGCTAGTATAGACTAAGCGGGCGACAGCCGTATCGCGGCAGGCTTTGATGACATTGGCGGTTCCTTCCACGTTGACCTGATAGATCAACTCGCGCTGTCCCCACATGTGATTCAGTGCAGCCGTATGAAAGACGGTGTCCATGTCCTTGCAGGCTGCATGCACCTCGATAGGGTTGGTGACATCCCCGAGCAGGCATTCCACCCCGAGCGGTGCCAGATCAGGATAATGATTCCTTCCCATGACCCTGACCGACACCCCTTCCGCACGAAGTTGGCGGACGATCTGGCCGCCCAGGAAACCTCCGCCTCCGATGACCAGGCATTTTCCCAGTGCATCCCAATCTCGAGTTGTCTTTGCGTCCTGCATATATCAATTCACATGTGGATTTTACTGATCCTTACCGTTTTTCCTTGTTCAGCTGAGCCATCAGCCAGCTGAAGAAAGTGTCGCCGATCTGGTTGTATCCCGCAGTTGAAGGATGCACGCCATTGTTCAGGCGAGTGATCTTTGCCGGATTGCCATGATTGACTTCCGAGGTGAGCTGCGGATAATTGTTCTGGCAGTCCAGATTGATGTAGACCGGTACCAGAGAAATGTTCAGCGGATTTGCCGCTTGGAATTTGGCTGTCAGTGCGGCATTGTAGCGGCGCTGGTTTTTGTGATACTGCCAGCGTGTCTGGCCACAGGTGTAATTCGCGCCGAAGGCATCCTGCGAACCCGCTCCTGGCGGGATCAGCGCCACCCCAATCAGTGCCTCCGGAGCCACTTTGCGGAATTCCGTCAAGAGCACTTCCATTTTTTCGAAGATCGCTGTAATTCTGCTCTCGATATTATCGTCCTGTGCTCCGAAGATATCATTGATTCCGAGCATGACGGTAATGACATCCGGTGCTTTTCCATCATTGTACTGATCTAGGAAAGCCTGGAAGTTCAGGGTACCGGGCTTTGTATTGTCGCCTTCGGGGAATTGCAGGAATTTGCTGTTTTTTCCGGTTGCGAAGCTGTTCCATGTCCAGCCACCGTAACCTTCATGTGCCACGCCGCCGGGGATTGCGCTGCGCTCCGGGCCTCGACCCCGGCTTCCGATCATCTTCATGGCTAATTTGCCGGGGTCTTTGCTCAGGGCAAAGATGCGTTCCGGGTAAGCGGTTGCGGCAGTCAGGCTGTCGCCGACAACCAGGATTGACAGGGGGCGGTTTTCGACTGTATTTAGCGGGCTGACGACGAGTTTGCAGCCTCCTTGGGCGAGCAGTCCGTTCTGGTCGAAAACGCGGACGTTCCAGTCGTAGGTGCCAATGTCTTTTTCGGTGGGCAGGAAGCGCCAGCGCATCTGGTCATTGCGCCCTTTTGGGCAATTGACATCGAATACATAATTGGCCGGATTGGTTACTCGCACCAGGTTGTCAAAATAGACATTCATCTCGACCCCAGGCACCGCGTAGATCACTTCCGGCAGAAACAATTCAAGTTCGGGCTGCAGGGCAACTGCCTCCTTTTGCACGCAAACACAACCGGTCATCAGACTTAATGCCAATGCCAATAATACGGACGATCTCATGAATACTCCTTAGCTTGATGGGTTGTTTTCGAAAAAGTTCTACAGTACTTAATATAAGCTAAATGACTTCGCGCCCTTGTCAAGCATTTTTTAACCACGAAAGGCACGAACAGACACGAAATTTTCCGCGTTTTCTGTGTTTTCCGTGGTTAAAAAATGTTGTTACCGATCATCCCGAGTAGGGTTTCGATGTCCTGGTACTGCGGGCGTGCGCTGACGATGCCTCGTCCCGGGGCACTGGGATCGATTCCGCGGAGGAAGAGGTAGAAGACTCCTCCGAAGAGTTTTTCGTATTCCTCGGCGCCAAAGTGCCCTAGTCTCTGGCGCAGGAATTCGACGAGTGCGCAAGTGTAGACGAGGTACTGCAAGGGATAGGCATGCTGCCGCATTTCGGCCTGCAAACCCTCACCGGAAAAATTCTCCAGCTGGTAATTGATGACATTGGACTTCCAGTCGATGATGTAGAAGCGCTGGTTATTTCGCAGCAAGAGATCAATGCTGCCATTCATGGCACGGGCAATGCCGCTCGAGAAAGCCTGCTGATCCGGAAGACCATGACGCCGCAGAAATTCCTCCTCGAGTAGCAGCTTTTTTTGGCCGCTCGGCAGACCATAGGTGAATTCGAGTTCGGAAAGACGCTCCGTACTGGAAATTTCGCAGAGTCGGAAAGGCGCTCCAAAGCCAGGCGTAGGCGTCAGTGTGGCTTGCAGCACGTTTTCAACCATGCCGGAGACCGTCTCGAGGGCGCCTGGCGTGCCGCTTAGGGAATACAAATCGAGCTGTTCGGCGCAGACCCGTCGGATTTCCTCGAGGGACGCATTGAAATCGAGTTTTTCGAAGATGGCATGCCAGCAGGTGCCGGTCTGTTTTCCAGGATTGAAGGTAAAGATTGGCGGTAGGGCGGCCCATTCCTCCGGGCTGAGCTGTGCGCCGACATGCTCGAGATCGGCGGCATCGGCTTCATCCAGGTCCTTGGCCGTAGCAAGTTCGTATGGGGTTTGACCTGTGCTATTTTGCAACAGCCGTTGCATTAGCACCGATGCGCTAAGCGTATGCCAGAAGGGGCGAATCCGCTCCGGATGCGCCAAGTTCTGCAATTCCGGCACCGGCAAGGTTTCTTCCGGAACCTCGATGGCGGCAGTTTCCTCTGCTTCCTCGGTCTCGATCCTTTGCAGCTCGATCTGCACGCCTGCCCGGCGGAGGTCTTCGAGTGGCTGAATATTGCCGAGGGAGCTGACCCGTTTTGCCAGGGAATCCTCGAGGGGTTCCGGAAACTGCTCCTGGTCGCGTTCTCGGAAGAGGTAGTTGAAGGCGCTGTTTCCGCCGGTTTCCACCCATGCCTTGCAGAAGAATTTTGCCCGGGTGATAGCGACATAAAAGAGGCGAAGGCGTTCCTGCATGGCCTCGAGTGCGCATTTTTCCGGCTGCAAACCCAGGCCGGTGATATCCTTGAGCATGCGGGCAGTTCCATTGCAGTCATAATGGCAGACTGGTTCGTACTGCCCGGCCTTCTCGTGGATATCCGGCAGAAAGACGAGGGGATATTCCAGGCCTTTGCTGTAATGCACCGTAGCCAGGATGACTGCATCCCGGGCATTGGCCAGACGGATCATATTTTCATCGTCATCTTGCGGGTTTTGCTGCAGCCGCAGAAAATGCTGGAACAGCCCTTCACGAGTCAGCTTCAGTTCACTTTCGGCTTTGCTGAGGATTTCCGCAAGGTGCAGGAAATCCATCAGGGTTCGTTCACCTTCTTCGCCGGCGAGCAGATGCAGCATCACTTGCCGTTTGTCGTCGCTGAGATATTCCATGACCATTGGCAGAAAAGATTTGTTTTTCCAATCATCCGCGAGTTCACTGATCCAGGTCTGAAAATGCAGCAATACGCCGGAGGTGCGCATATCATACAGCTCGACGGCACTTTTGCGGTGCAAAGGTGATGCCAGCAGCTGGATCAGGCCGCGTGTTTCGCTAGGTTCGAGAAGTGCTTCCAGGAAAATTTGCATGGTTTCCGCAGCTGCTGAAGCGAGAACGTTGCTGGTACCGATACGCACGGCCGGAACGCCCATTCTGCGCAGGATGGCTTCCATTTCACGGGCATGCGCATTGCCGCGGAATAAAACCGCAAAATCGCCGTACTCGAGGGCACGGTTAGGGCCGCCCTCGAGTCCGATGCTCCAGCGACCGGATTGCACCATCGCTTTGATTTCATCTGCCACGGAACGATAATATTGCGCCTTCGGGCCTGTTGCCAATACGAACTCGAGCGGCTTGGAATATTCCTTGCCATCGAGCAACAGTGTCTCTTTCGGTAATGCTTCAGTTTTCTGTAGTACAGGGGGTATGGGAATAGGGTGCGTAGTGCGTGGTGCGTGGTGCGTTGGGAACGGGTGCAGGGGGTGCAGGCTTAAAAAGTGGCGCAACCGTTCCGGTTGCGATGCCCTGATTGTCGTGGGATGCACCTTGTCCTGTCCACCATGTCTGACCCGCACCCCGCACCCCGCACCCCGCACTACAGAAGACTGACCCATTACTTCTTTCGTTTTGCCGGGACAGACGACTTCCGGGATTTCGAGTTCCGGATGGGCAAAGGGATATGGCTGATTGAAGCGGTAGAAGCGGTTGAGTTCTTCGATGAAGGGTCTGCTCGAACGGTAATTGGCAGTCAAGGTGAAACGTCGCTCGAGCGGCACCTGGCTGCGTGCCCGCAAATAGGTGAAGATATCGCCGCCTCGGAAGCGGTAGATGGATTGCTTGGGATCGCCAATCAAAAAGAAACCGCTGGCTTCCTGTGCGCTGGCATCCGCGAAGATCGAGTGAAAGATGCTGAACTGGACTCCGTCAGTGTCCTGGAACTCATCGACGAGTGCGAACGGGAACTGCTTACGGATGAGCTGCTTAAGCATTGGCCCCCGTTGCGGATCGCGCAATCGCTTTTCGAGTTCATTGAGCAGGTCGTTAAACGTCATGAAACCATCCCGGCTCTTTCGCTCCTCGAGTTCCTTTTTGACAAATTCGAGACCATCATAGTAGACTCTGCTGCGATAATCCTGCAATAGACGGACTAGGTGCCCGACCGTCGCGAAAAACGGCTTGTCCAGGCGTTCTTTCAGCGCTGCATCGCTAATCGGCAGCTTTTCGCCGGTTCTGCGTTTGTAAGCTTGTTTTCGGAGACTGTCAAAATTCAGCTGTTCGAGAAAGCTCAGTTCGAGTGGGCCGTTGCCGCTCAGCAATGCTTCCCGGTTCCGCTTCCAGGTTTCCTCGAAGGGCTTCTTGAGATGCGGCTTCAGCGTTTCCTCGAGGGCCTCGATGCTCGCCCGTTCACTGGCCAGACTTTGTCGGCATGCGGCAATCTCGGCAAGAAGCTTTTTCCGTTCTGGAGGAATGAACAGGGTTCCGGGAGTGTTGGATTCTCCCCAGAAGTAATCGATATCGTTGTCACGCATGGCACTTTGCAGCTGTTCCATGAAGGAGGGGCACCTGCGTGAAAAGCCGTCGCTCGAGCCGGTCTTTTGCCAGACAATGGCCAGGCTCTCCCAGACTGCCGTTTCCTCCGGAGTGCAGGCATAGAACTCCCTGCGTATGAACTGTTGAATCAGCGCATCCGTCACCGCCGAAGTATCACTGACCAGCTCGATCCCGTAACGGATGCCGCTCTCGAATGCATTCTCCGTCAACATCCGCTGGCAGAAGCTGTGGATCGTCGAAATCGCCGCCTGGTCAAAATCGCGCAGTGCATTCTGCAAAAGCAATTTTGCATTGCGCAGAAAGGTCTCCTCGGGGCTGCGCGGCTTGATTCCCTCGATCTGCATCGTCCAAAAGGGAGCATCCTCGGGCAATTTTCGCAGATTCCCGAGGATGGTGCGGCAGCGTTCCTCCTCGCCATCCGGTACGGGCGCACCCTCGAGCATGCGCAGCAGGGAATCGAGCACTTTGCGCAGACGTTCCCGTAATTCAGCAGTGGCGGCTCGCGTATAGGTCACGACCAGAATCCGGGTGATCGGAATCGCTTTCTCGAGCACAATCCGAGCGGTCAGCGTCTGAATATTGTAGGTTTTGCCGGTGCCGGCGCCTGCCTCGATCAGGTTGATGCCGTCCAGAGTACAATCGTATGCTGAAAATTCCTTCATGTGAGCAACTTATAAAAAGTTTTCGTGATAGAAAAAGAATCCTGGCGTCCTTGGCGTCTTGGCGGGTCAATGAAGAGGAATTAACCGCCAAGACGCCAAGAACGCCAAGCAATCGGAGAAAGCAGCAAGCCAAACCGCAAATCCGCGTGCCATCTCATCCGTCAGAGCAGCAACCCCTATAAAAAATTTTCGTAATACTATTGCCCAACTTCTTGTTTTTTCAGAAAGATTTTTCAGAAAAGCAATCTCCAAGTTATTGGCACAC
>JAPXLT010000045.1:0-21994 GCA_033809415.1 Lentisphaeria bacterium | reverse complement strand
TGTTTCTTGTTCAGTTAAAACTCCAACGACATCGACCACTGAAAAATACCATTCCTCTTTTTCGTTATCCCAAATGGCTCTAATTTCTTTATTCTCGTAAAGTTTTATCTCGTTCATAATATTATTTTTCCTCTCTTAACTCTACCAAAATCACCCGGTTCATCATTCAAAGTCGGAATCTGGATGAGCTTCTGCGTCATACTCCGGCGTGGTCTTTCCATGCGTTTTTGATTTCGGCAAACTCATTGGTATCCAAGCATACCTCATGCCATTTCTCAATGACCTCTGGAATGGGCAAGCCTTGTGAGTCGTAATGTTTCCAGAGTGTAGCTGCTAAAATCGACGAGGTGCGCTTGACTTCCAATTTCTCGTCAAAATTCAGATCCGGATTGTCGCTATCGTATGCCGTATCGGCAAGGAGTCTATTGAGTCTCCCATTGGTGGCCGCCTCCAAGCCATGGAAAAACCTGTCTGGCAAGTTTCTTAAAATACGGATGACGATCCAAAGCGCCGAGCTTATGGAACGGGTTGGACTCCACGTAAGGTATTGGCTGAGCATCGATATCGGCTCAGATTCCTCGGAACTCACAACATCATTCTTGCTATCGAGAATGAGTTTGGCGATGGCATTGAGGCCATCTTTTCGGATATCATCCTGATTCGAAACCAATGCCTCATTGATTCGCTTGTAAACATCCCTCGTCTGATCGGGGTATATATGCAGACAAGCTGCTTCTGCGGTAAGGCAAGGCAATCCGTAATCTCTAACTTCATTAAGAAGTCGTCTGAGGGATGTTATTATTTTCCTAGGTGAATCTGGACTGAACTTGGGACCTACAACTTCAGCGAGCAATTCGAGCACACAGGTGAATCCTGTCTGGAGCTCCTTAAAAACTGTGGATGGAAAATTTTTAAGAAAATATTTCTTTGTTTTAAGTAAGTCCTTATCGACGTCCCACCATTCGAGCAGACGCCGCAAAATCTCGGTGACTTCTTCAACTGTCCAAAAGTTTTCGTCATTGTCGTTTGCACCAATAATTTCGTGCACGATAGAGATGTTTTCCTCTCCTATCATACTGAATCCCCCTTGTTTGTTTTTTTGAGACGGGAGAGGCGTGACTTTGACATATTCTTTGAAAAGCTGTATTGGGTCAATTTTTCCAGGGTAAGGAAGTTCTAAGAAAGCAAATTTATAGAAATCAGCATTATTCGGCAGGCCATATTCGTCAGTTACACGCCAGATAGCTGCTGCGAGTTTTTTGCGTTGATCGTCGGCGAACAGATCTAATTTGTGTAGAGTTATCAGAGATGCTATAGCCCAACGTCGCCGATCTGGATTGTCTGACGTTACTTGTGAGAATAAATGTTCTACCAATCCAGAATCTATTTTCAGTCTTTGTTCTGCCCATTTAGGTCTTTGATTAAGTCCGAGTAGCAGAAAAGGATTAAGGAACTCATTTTTAGTAAGCAAATTTAAGTTTTCGGGGAAGGGAATTTTCAGCAGTTCTGGTATCAAATTGTATTGCTCCACTTCAGTCATGGAACTTAGGAGCCGCTTAAGTAGCCCCCCTACATTCCGGTAATTGTTTTTTGTTGGTGAAGCATAGACTCCAGTAATAAATTCAAGGAACCGGTGCTTCATATCAACTGAACATTTACAACAGAGCCTCGACATTATTTCAGGTAATAACTTAGCTAAACGCACACCATAGTTATCATTTCGGGAAGCATCGCCTGCTTGGATATCATCCCGGCATTTATCAAGTGCGTCCAAGTAGTTTTCAATAAATTTATCTGCCTCATCAACCGTGAATTTGTACACATCCTCGCGACTGAACAGGCTGTCAACAGCTCTCTCATCACCTAGCCTGACAAGTGTAGCAAAAGCCCAAAATGGAGAATATTTCAAGATACGTTGAAGGCTTGTCGACGCGGTTTTTGTTGCGAATGTAGAGTTGCCGATTCGATATGGCAAGCCGATCTCCTCACAGAATCGAAGGAAGGCATAAGCGTTAAGCCCTTCTTGATCGGCACTGGGGAAATGGCGCGTTCGAATGATCTTACCTATATCAAATCCTCGTTTTTCAGTAACATTTTTCCTTTCAATTGGTGGATTTTTCAGAGCTAGCTCGAATAGCTTTATTTCGTTCCCTATGTCGTACTTAAACCTTTTTAATTCATTCCACCGATCATTAAATTGCATCCTTGTTTTGCGTTGCTTTTCCCATTCACCTTTTTTAGAAGCAACAGCATCCTGAATATGTTTGCCCAAAAGCATCGCGTTGCTCTCTAAAGAAACCAAAGTAAGGTCTGTTGCAGCAACCTTCTGATTTTGTTTTTTTCTAATGTTTTCAAGTGCATCCTTGACATCTGTTTCAGCCTCACCAAGCAGGCCAATTTCAGCAAGTGCAGCAGCACGTTTTGCCATCCAGTAGGGTTGTGTTTCATTGGGGCGCCAGTTTTCAAGTCGTTGTTTAGCATCAGGCAGATTCAAGGTAAAAAGACTGAAGAGAAAACTTTCATAGTTCAGAAACTCCCTTTGCTCTACCGAGAGATATTCGGAAAGGTTCTTAAGTTGCGTTTCAGTTTCCTCCCATTTTTCGAGATATCCTCCCTCGCGGTAAAAGCGCAGCATCGCCACTGCGATGGCCAGCCACGCCTGCTGGAGGTCATTCCATGGCAAGTCTTGATACTTCTCATCACCAGAGCAGATTTGACAGTTCGCAGGCTTGTTTTCGTTTGGAAATGGCCAATATTTTTCAAGGAGCTTTTCGCAAAAAACCGCAATATTATTGAAAATTGGTAGCAGGCATTTTTCAAGCCGCCAGATTAGCTCGAAAGCATATTGAATGTCCAATCCAAGAGGTGATTTTTCCATACCTGGGAGGTAATCAACCCAAGCAATCGTACCCATCCATAAACTTTTGCGGTCGCTATATAGCAGAATAAGCCAACCAGGGTAGTCTTGTCGTTGTCGTCGCCATTCTTCAGTGATTTCCTGGATGTTTTTAATGCAATTTTCACGGATGTCAGGTCTTATTATTTTGTAATCATAAGCCCAATCGTGGATGTTCGATTTTTGAGACCATATATAATCGAAAAACAGGGTTAAAGCCTTCTCATGATCATCTTTTTCGATCCCGCCGCAGCACGAAAGATCAACGACAGTAATCCCGCGCTGCATCAGAAGTTGCAACCTAGCTGGCGAAAGATCAAATACTCCAACGAGATAGATTTTTTGTGTTTTGTCCTTACCGAGATTGTCACGAATCCAGCCAATCCATTGCAGAAAATTGGGATCGTCCCCGGAGAATCCAATTAAGCAGAAGGTATTCTCAAGAAGCGCCTGCTGAACAGTATTGACAAAAAGAGCATAGTCGGACGGATAGCGCCGGTAATCTTCTTCAGTAATGATAAGATGTCGTTTCGAGTGTTCCGAAGATAAGCTGCCGTGAAGCTTCACAATTCTGGGCTTGACAGCATAGCGGATATCTTCTTGATTAACCACCAGATCATATTGCCTGGTCACGACCATGTTGTTGGCTCGTTCCAGCAATGTATCGTAATTGGTGGTAAACACATCCACCCAAGGCAATTCAAGCAATTTAACATGGAGCTTCGATGGTTCGAAACTCGCATCTGGAATATTGGAACACAACATATTATCTAACGCAGTTTTGCCGATAAGCGCTTGTACCTCGCTAGCCAGCTGCGGAACACTCGGACACTTTTGTTTGACTAGATCAGGTTTAACACCATACGCTTTCTCATAAAAAAGGTCCCCTAGTTGGTTCCAGTTGGGAAATTCTTTTCCCGCATTCTTACTGAAACCCGCACCAACCATAACCGCTGCGCGCGCCGCCCATAAGTGTTCAGCAATTTCGTTCAGATAAGGACGAATTGAATCCGGTATATCTACATCGTTTAATTTTTTGCTCATAATTCACCTCGAAAAGCCTTGGCGAGAAGGGATACTTGGAATTGAAGTAATTGGCTTTCTGCTTCCGCTATTAGTTTCCGTGCCTCTTCGGCACGGCTGGTCAGCTCCTCGATCCGCGCCACAATCAGGCGCTGCTCGGCAAGAGGAGGAATAGGGATTTTGTATGAGATATGGATCGACTGTGAAGCGCTTGGCTTCGAGGACAGCCAGGGGACGGCTCCGGGTATCTTTTAGGAGATAGTCGGCGCGACCGTCGGCGGCAGCCTCCTCCGTCGAGACCTGGGCTTTGTTAGTGATGCACCAACCGGCCTTCTCGAGCATCTTGTCAATCAATATGCGGGCATCAGCTTCCGTGCTCATTAGACTACATTTCCTGCCTGTTCGTTAAATTGTGCCGACAATCCATCGATTTTTTGACAGCAAGAAAATGAATTCAAGGTGTCTCAGCGGTTGCCTGCAACAAATCAAAGAAAATAAAATCAATCTGCAAAGAAACTACCATAACTGTTAACAAGCAGTTTTTCCAGTTCGTTCCGGGAAACTAGAACTCATTTTTGGCGAATTTTGTGACAATATCCTGCAAAAGCTGCATGTCAGCGCCACGCTTTTGCATCAATTTATACTCGCGCTTGAAAGCGGTTGTCGCCTTGACGAGCCAGGTCATTTGTCCAATTCCTTGAAGAAATCGTGAACTTCAAGCCCTTGCACATGATCATCCATTGCAATCTTGCCGCTTTCTTCTATAGCCGCCCGAAGCTTGGCGTTAGGTAGACCGTGTCCAAAAAGGTTTTTAACCACGAAAGGCACGAAAAAGCACGAACTTTTTTAGAGTTGGCGGTGTGCTGATCGTAACATTCAGAAATTCTATCGCCAATTCCCGACTTTTTTCTCCGACAGATCAGACGGATCGGACGGATCGGTCGGATCGGTCGGATCGGACGGATCGGTCGGATCGGTCGGATCGGTCGGAGAAACCAATAGACCAGATCACAAATCCGCATGCCCTCCCATCCGTCTGAGCAGCAACCCTAATAAAATTTTCGTGTCTGTTCGTGTGGTTCGTGGTTAAAAAATCCCTTCTGGATGGGGTCTAGGTGCTTCGGCTTTCTGCGCCGTAGGTCGCGCCATGTCAATCCCCTTCCAAAGCGGAATCTGTGGACTTTGCTGCGACCGCAGATATTCGGGGGTAAGGACGCCATCGCTCAAGGCTCGGAGCATAACATTCATGGCATGGGACGGATGCTCCCGTCCGCTCTCCCAGCGGGTCCAGGTCTTCTCGCCGATCCTAAGCAGCTTGGACAGCTCACGCTGAGTAAGCCCCAGGCGGTGGCGCAGAGCCTTGATTTCCTCGGCAGTCAGGATGCCCATGTGGCGTGCCTTGACCCGATCCATCAGATCAATAGCCTCGCCATCCAGATAGACCTCCCCGGTCTGTGGATCGCGCCAGGCATCCACCTCGACTTCGATGAACCGGGCGATGCCCTTACCGTCGGCGGCAGGAATAGGAACCTGCTCCGTCTTGCGAATGGCGACCCAGCCAGGAACAGGGGGCGTAGCGTTTTTCACAGCTTGTCTCCTTTGTGGGAACCGGTTCGCTCTTTTTATGCCTACCATTTATCATAAGGTATCATTTGATACTTGCATGTCAAGTCGAACATGCAGAATTTTGTATTCCTTGGCTCTTTCCTGAGTGTAAGAGGATGGAGTTGGCCTTGATGTCTGCCTACGGCGAAAAATAATGCTGCACACACGCATTTTCAATCAGAGTCATACGAAGTCATACAGAAACATAAAGATTCCTAGAAAATCATAGCAATTCCTAATCCTGGGATTTCCTATGTTTCCCACGACAGTTCAGGCCTCGCAACCGGGACGGTTACGCCACTTTTAACCACGCATTCATGGAAAAATGGAAAATCCATGTCATCTTATTAAGCGACGGGGAGCAGAATGCCTCCTTTATTGTGCTTGGATAAATCGGCCATGGATCCAATAGACTCGGAATTACATCACTTGCAGCAAAAGCTGGCGGCGTTGCATGCGGAGCAACAGCATATACAGGCCAGAATGAATTTGCTGCTTAGGGAGAAGCAAAGAACGGAAAGCACTCCGCCAGTAGCAGTGAAAACTGCCAGTTCCATCTATTCTCCTCAAGATAAGATTGCAATATTTCGCAGGCTGTTCAAAGGGCGAACCGACGTCTATCCCAAACGCTTCGAGAGCCGTAAAACCGGGCGTTCGGGTTATCAGCCGGCTTGCGCCAACGAGTGGAAATATGGTCTCTGTGATAAACGGAACGTAAAATGTGCACAATGCCCAAATCGTGTATTCCTGCCTGTGACTGATGATGTTATCGAAAAGCATTTGCGCGGGCTGGATGAACTCGGAAACGATTTTATCATCGGCGTATATCCAATGCTCGAGAATGAGCATTGTCATTTTCTGGCGGTGGACTTCGACAAGAAGAATTATATCGAGGATGCAAAGGCGTTTCTTGAGACATGCCAAAAGTATAATGTTCCTGCCGCTTTGGAGCGCTCCCGGTCAGGCAATGGGGCACACCTGTGGATATTTTTTACTGAAGCTGTCTCGGCGCACATCGCCAGGCAAATGGGAAGTTTCCTGCTGACGGAAACAATGGAGCAGCGCCCGGAACTTGGATTCGAATCCTACGACCGTTTTTTCCCGAATCAGGATACCATGCCATCCGGCGGGTTGGGAAATCTTATCGCCTTGCCATTGCAGGCAAAGCCAAGAAAACTGGGGAACAGCGTTTTTCTCGATGACCAGTTTCAGCCTTATGCAGATCAATGGTCATTCCTGGAAAACATCTCCTTGATGATGCCATCCATGGTCGAGGCATTGGCGGCCAAGGCTGTCCAAACAGGACGCATCACAGGCGTGAAAATGCCGGAACTCGAGGAAAATGAAAAGCCTTGGGAGCAACCGCCTTCTCGCAGACGCAAGCCACAAGGACTGAACGTCGGCTTGAAACAGGCGGTGGAGATTGTCATAGAGAATGAAATATACTTCACAAAATCCCAATTGACGCCAAAATTGCAAACGGCATTACTTCGTTTGGCCGCATTCCAAAACCCTGAATTCTACCGCGCCCAGGCAATGCGCATGCCGATCTACGACAAACCGCGCATCATCGGCTGCGCGGAGGTTTTCCCTGAACACATAGGCCTCCCCAGAGGATGCGCGGAAGACCTTACTCACCTTCTGCTGGATAACCATATCCCATATACAGTATGCGACAAGAGAAACAGCGGTTCATACCAATCTTTTACCTTTCAGGGCAACTTGCGGGATGAACAGGAAAAAGCGGCGCTGGCTTTGCTGAAATACGATCTCGGCGTGCTATCGGCTTCCACAGCTTTCGGAAAAACAGTTGTGGCAATTTATCTTATCGCGCAACGATCGGTAAATACCCTGGTTCTAGTCCATCGTGTGCAACTGATCGAACAATGGAAGTCGCGTCTGCAGACATTTCTTGGGATTCCGCCTGACCAAATTGGCACAATTGGCGGTGGAAAGAAAAGGGTGACCAATATTGTTGACATCGCCTCGATACAGAGTCTCATTCGTGCCGGAGTAGTTGACGATGTCGTGGGAAACTACGGCATGGTCGTTGTGGACGAATGTCACCATCTTTCGGCATTCACTTTTGAATCCGTCATTCGTCAATGCAAGTGCAAATATGTGCTTGGCTTGTCTGCAACGCTGACCAGAAAGGATGGGCACCATCCAATCATCTTCATGCAATGCGGTCCGGTGCGCTACCGGGTGAACGAAAAGCAACAGGCACTCGAGCGGCCATTTGACCATCAGGTTATTGTCCGTGAGACCCATCTGGAATTGAATGCGGAGCTGGCAGGCCGGGAAAAGCCAACCATTCATGATATCTACGAACGTCTGCTCCATGACGAAGAACGCAATCGCATGATCATTGACGATGTTCGTGCCGCCTTGAAAGCGGGGCGCAATCCGGTGGTCATCACAGAACGCAAAGAGCACTTGGCCTGGCTGGCGGGGCAGTTCCAGGATATCCCCAATCTTTTCGTGATGCAAGGAGGCATGAGACGAAAAATGCGCTTGGAAATTCAACACGCTTTCTCCACCGTGCCGGAAGACGAACAGCGCCTTCTTTTGGCTACCGGGAAGTTCCTTGGTGAAGGATTTGATGATCCGCGCCTGGATACACTTTTTCTGACAATGCCGATTTCCTGGCGGGGCACATTGGCTCAATATGCCGGCCGACTGCATCGGCTGTATGACCGGAAAAAGGAAGTGATGATCTACGATTATGCCGACACGAAAATACCAATGACCGCAAGAATGTTTGACCGAAGAAAGGCTGGATATAAATCAATCGGGTACCGCCTGGAATCTCAATGCCAGATTCCAGGCAGGATCAGCTTTTTTAACAACGAAAAGACACGAATTGGCACGAAAATTTTGTAGAGTTGTTTCTCCGACGGATCAGTCGGAGAAACCAATAGACCAGATCACAAATCCGCATGCCATCCCATCCGCCTGAGCAACATCCCTAGAAAAATTTTCGTGTCTGTTCGTGTGGTTCGTGGTTAAAAAATCTTAAGTAACGAGTATTACCCTGCACCCTGCACCCTGCACCCTGCACCCTTTGTTAAAATAAGTTTCGCACAGTGCAAAAAGCTAAAATATGCGAAATAAAAATAAGACATGCGATGCATTCTCCAAAATGCTGTTATACATTTAGGAAGGATTAGTATTTAGAGCGTTGTGGCGACGCCGCTGGATGACTCGGCGTTTGCCATCAGTGGACAATCCGCAAGCCGATAAGGAATTACGAACATGAAAATAGAACCTTGGGTCTGGACTGAACTCCTTGCTTTTGACAGCAACGCTGCTGATTGCGGTGTCGCCGACTACTTGGCGACCCTTGGCTTTGTGCCACAAGTCGCCTGCCTGCTCTTTTCCTCGCCGGACATGTTCCTGCTCCATGACAATCTTGACACGGAAAAGCCCCTGTCGCCGCTTTTCTGCAGTCGTAATGCCCACCCCGGCAATGAAAACCGGCAACGCCAAGTATGGACCAATTTCCAACTGCGAAAACTCATTCACAACCTGAAGGACGCCGGCTGCGCCTGCTACCTGTCTTGTTTTACCGTCTATTACGGAAACCGCTATCACCAGGAATGGATGAGCATGCACCCAGAGGCGCGCGTAGTCTATTGTTTCAACCATCGCGGCATGGAAATAAATGCAATGCAGGTGCTTGACGATGGCACCTTAGTCGAGGACATCATCATCCCGCAAGTGGTCAAAACCTGCTTGGACTACGGATTCGCCGGCTGGCATGGTCCCGATGGCTGGGGACCGCTCTCCAGCGGAAACTTGATGAACGTCGATTTCTCCGATGGCATTATGCAGCAGTTTCTTGCCGGGCGCGACTGGCAGCTTCCCGCCTGCATTACCGAACCTTGCCGGAACATCGTCACCCAGGAGGAAGTTGTCGCCGCCCGCACTGCCGGGAAACCCATCCCGGATTACGGCTTGAAACAGCTCCAGGAAAGGGGCGCCTGGATCTGGGAGAACCATCGCTTGGACTGGATTCAATTCAACGTGCAGCGCTGGCTGCAATTCTGGGGCAAAATGACTTCTGCACTGCATGAGGCCGGACTGAAGAATGCAATCAATTCCGCCTGGACCAAAGGCAATTTCGATGCTCTGTATGAATACGGTATCGATTACCGCAAAATGGCCGCCCTGGGTATTGATGCAATGGTGGTCGAAGCCGTGGCGCTGGGCATGAGCCAGACTCGCCCCGATACAAAATGGTACCATGACGAGTTTGCCTCCGCGCTGGCGGAGATCAAGGCGGCGGCACCGGATTTCAAGCTGCTGTTCCTGCATGGCATCAAGGATGTGGTGGAAAACTGGGACAATCTGCGGCACGCCACGCCGGGCTACGAAAGGGAACTCTTTAAACTCAGCAACCTCTATTACCGCGACCGATCAGGATTGCGGCGCTGCGCAGACGGGCTGCTGGCCTGCCTGGCGGACGGAATCGCAAAGCATGAATGGGACTTCATCCGCGACCGCTGGAAAGCGAGCTTTGACGGGGAACCGGTCAGCGCCGGCGAAGCCACCGTGCTCTGGCATGACGCCATGCTCGATGAAGGATTGGCGGATTTCATCGCTGACGGCTTCCTGCCCGGCCAGAAGCAATTCGCGGCTCTACTGCGAGCCGGTTTGCAGCTGCAAACTGTCGCACGCTTCGAAAATGCTGACTGCGAGCCAGGCGCAGTGTTCGTCCCCGCTGCTCATCTCGTACCGGCCGAGGAACTCGACCGGCTGGTCAGGAATCATCCTGCTCCTGTGATGCTTTGCGGCCGAGCCGCCGTCTTGCAGCGATTTTTCTGTACTGGTGAAGTAATATCCGATGGCCGGATGGCTTTTATCATCGCCAAGGGCGGCGAAACGTCCCGATCCATCACTCTGCCAACCCCGCAAACACCATATATCCCGAGTGTAGGAGAACTCTATTTTTCCCAGGATCGCAATCGCCAAGCCGTTGCTCCTGAACTCTGGGAGCAGGCCGTCCCCGCTGCCCGCAAGGCAATTCACCGGGCAAAGAAAGCCAGCCAAATCCTTTTTGCCGAAGTCAATGACTCACGCTGTTCCCTGATCACCCGCTCGATGGGCAACGGCGTATTCGATGTCGCCATTGAAAATCGAGCCGAATGGGGACGGCGGACGCCGACCGTCACCTTGTCAAAACCGTTCGAAAAACTTGAAGTCATCAGTAGTTTTCCCCTGCGCGAATCACAGCGCTCAGAATGCAGCTTTACTTTGACCATCCCTCCCCGCGGGATTTCCGTGGTGCGTGTTTTTGAGAAAACCAAAGAGCAAGGGCTGGAAAATGAGTTTTTGAATGAAATAAGCATCGACAAGCTGAATCCTGTGTACAAGAAAGAAGGATAATGAACAAAAATCTATTAGCTGGCCTGACATTCGTTTTTTTTACTATTTGCAGTGCATTTGCCACCCCGCTGGAGTGCATCCGGGCGGACATCCCTCCACTCGTCGATGGCAAGCTTGATGAGGTCTGCTGGCAGAAAGCACCGGTCTATTCCGATTTCACGATCATGGATACGGATAAAAAGGCCACCCGGCGCACCGAACTCAGAATTGCCTATACGGATGTCGCAATTCTTTTTGCTTTCAAAGCCTATATTCCGGCATCGGCACTGCCCTCCGAGGAGAAGGCAAAAAAAAATCATGCTTTCCTGTCGGATTGTGTTGAGGTAATGCTCGATCCGACTGGCGGGCAAGATTATTATTTTCACTTTATTGTCAATTGCTTTAACATGCGCTTTGATCGTTATTGCGAACAAGGTGGCTATATCGGCAATTCGCAATGGTTTACGGATTGGAAAAGCGCTGTCCGGCGGGAAAAGGATTTCTGGAGTGCAGAAATCGAAGTGCCCTACTATTGCCTGGAATTGGAAAAGGCTCTGCCGTTCTGGAAAATCAACGCTGTGCGCGAAAGTTACAACCTGCCTGGCGGTACAGCAGAAATTTCAAGCATTGCCATTAATGGAGCAACCAATATCGCAGGTAAATTTTTGCGTTTAACCACACCGGATGTGCGCTTCAATGATTATTTTGTCGGTGCGGATGCTCCTGCCTTCAGCGGAAAAGTGGCCGACAACCAATTCCTTGCCACAGGCAGTACGCTTGTCAAAAACCTAGATAAGACCGGGAAAAACTTCAAACTGGAACTGGAACTCGCCGACACAGATGGTAATCCGGTAAAGACTTTCGCTGATGTCCAGATCCCTGCCCAAGCATCCTCGAGGGTAATTTTTGCGCCGCTGGCCTTGCAGAAACAAGGACTTTATAAAGGGCGCTTAACGCTACGAAATCCACGCAACAACCGGGTGCTTGTCAAACACTTCTTTGACTATGACGCCAAGTTTGTGCCGATAAAAATCACCATGATCGATCCGCACTATCGAAATTGCATCTTCTTCACCCAGAAGCTCGACAAAGTTCGCTACAACATCGAAGTCAAACTGGAAACGGAACAGCTTGACAAAACCAAAATTGTCAGCGGGATTCGTCTGCCTGGCCAGAAAACGGCCCTGCTACAAAAAAGCTGCCGTGCCGAGACAATTACCCTATTTGAATTTCCCGTGGATGGATTGCCGGATGGACGCCTCGAGGTCATTGCAGAACTGCTCGATAAAGAAGGGAAAATCGCAGTCAAGACCATGGACACAATCCGCAAATTGCCCTATCGCAAAAACGAGGTTTGGCGCGGCAAGGATATGAACTGGCATGTGGATGGGAAAAAGTTTTTTATTCTGGCCAGCTGGGCTGGTTGCGACGTAAGCCATGTGCCGGAATTCAGCGTAATCATGGGTTTCGACCGTCCAGGGGACTGGCTGCGTTTCAGCCCGTTGGGCTTCGGATATGGCAAGTACGAAAAGAATTTGAAGAGTGGAAATCTTACCCCGGAAGTCCTGGAGTTCTTTCGCAAAAGGGTACAGGATTTCTCGCAAAAGGATAACCTTTTCGCACATTACTGGCTGGATGAACCCGCTGGGTCTGGAGTCTCAACCGAAACATGCCTGGCGATCACGGAAATCGCCCGTGAAGAAGACCCCTATCACCCGGTGGTGATCTCCACTGGACGCGGGGGCTTGATCAGTTATGTCGAATGCGGTGAAATTAACGGTTTCCACTGCTACCCCAACCCGGAACCGGGAAAACCGATGAGTAATTTCATGATGATTGTCAATCTGATGGACAAAGCCAAAGCGTTTTTTGCCGAAAGCCCGGTTAAGCAAAGCATAACCTATCTGCATCAGGGCTTTGATTATGCTAATGCCGGCTCGCTTAACAGCCGCATTCCCAGCTATGAAGAGTACCGCAATCAGGACATCATGGCTCTGACCCTGGGATCGATTGGCCTGTTGCACTACAATATGCGCGAACAACTCTACCCGGAACTGTACTTGGGCATCCCGGAACTGGTAAAAGAACAAAAGCTAATTGGCGAACAGGCAATCATCCAGCCGGATACAACCGTAAAGCCCGAAGCCTCCAACAAGAGTCTGCGAATGCTGGGCAAAGCAAACGAGGACGGCTCGTTTTGGCTAATTGCGGCAAACGCATCCGAAGACTCTGCAGACATCGAGATACGCTGGCCGGTCATGGGCAATCGTGAATTTACGGTTTTAAGTGAAAACCGCAGCATCCAACCGAAAGATGGAGTTTTCAAAGAATCGTTTACTCCATTTCAGGCAAGAGTCTTCACAGATGCCAAAAATCTGCCAAAGCTGAACAGCGTCGCTGAAATTAATGCCATGATTGAAGCCGAATATGCCAAACGTGCCAAACCGGGCAATCTGGCTTGGCAACGTTGGGAAGAAAGCGTCCTGACGGTCAACGTATCTAGCAAGAACAAGTTCAACAGCTCTAACCGCCTGAATGCCACAGCCTGGCTGTTGACCGATGGCGTTTCTTCCGGAATGGTTGACAAAAGCCCCTGGGGATATATTAGAAGCGTAGGAACCTACTGCGACACCACACCAAACCTCCTCCCGGACTGGATCGAGTTGGAATTTCATAAACCGATCACAGCCGGGCGAGTTGTCGTTTATCCGTTTGAAGATTCCCTGCGGGATTACGAGATTCAAGTCAAAAAGGATGGAGTTTATGTAACGGTAGCTGCTGTCAAAGATGCCAAGGGTATTGCGCAAACCCATACTTTCCCGCCAGTTGAAACAAATGCTGTCCGGTTGTACGTTACGGCAAATAACGGCAGCAATACCTGGCTTTATGAAATCGAGGTGTTTGAAAAATAACTCTATCGCACGAGAATTGCATGATGAAAAAAACTCTTTGTACTCTTGCCATGACCGCCATCACCATGGGCTGCTTGTCTGCCGCTTCAGCCGGGCTAATCCTGCATTTACCATTGAACGAAGGTGACACGGACGCCATCCGGGAGACCGTCTCCGCTTCTCCCGTTATGCTGCATCATGCTGAGTTGACCGAATGGGTGGAAGGTGCCAATGGGCAGGCACTCTGTTTTAAAAATCCGCCGACGGGGAAACGCGCCTTGCTCAGCGTCCCAGTTCCGGGAGGGTTTGATCTGACCGAAGACTTCTCCCTGTCTTTTTTCGTTAAGATGCCAGCAGCTATCACAAAAGATCGTCAATATGAAATCTTCAGTTTTGCCGATGACCTGAATACTGGTCCTGGCTTGCGCGTATTATCCAGTTGGGGGCGTTTTGTGCTTTGCTTCGGTGATGGAACGAAACACTTCAGCATGGCTACCTCCAGCGCAACCCTGCCTATCAAGCCGGAGACCTGGTACCATGTTGGAATAACCTATACCCAGAATCTCTGCAGAATTTTTATCGACGGAATACTCGTCGAAGAAAAAATGGGAGTACAGCCCTTTCACCCCCAAAAAAAGCATTTTCATATTGGGGCATCGCACACTGGTGGGGGCTACGCTTTTGAAGGAGTCATCACGAACGTCAAACTTTTTAACCAAGCTCTGACCCCTGCAGAAATGGCCACATTAAGCAGTGAATAATCGCCCAGGAAGAAAATTCATGGACATGGACAAGAATGGACATCATGGACGGAATGGACACGATGGACTTTCCGTTTGATGGACGAATGGACAGGTTCAAAGACGTTACCTGCTGTACGTGTCCATTTATGTCCATGACGTCCATTGCGTCCATCGTGTCCCTGTCCATTAAAAAACGAGCCATTTCCCGATGTGGTTAAGAGAATGAAAGCGCCCTGCATTCTTTCCCAGGAGAAAATTGTGAAAACGAAGATCGATATTGCAGAACTTGACCGCAATCTGCAAAGCAGAGTTCCCGACGAAAATGGCATCGTTTGGCATGTGCCGACGGAAAAGCCTTTCCGGATTTGTGGTTTCTACTGGTTTGCTCGAGACGGGGTTTTTCGGCGGCTGCCGCTGAAGCCGGCCTGGACAATTTCGCAAAACATCGATACTCTTGCGGACTGTACAGCAGGAGGACAGCTGCGTTTTCGCACTGACAGTTGCAGGATTTCGATCAGAACCCAGACTGGAGAGAGCAAGCCCAGCCCGGTGATGGCGGAGGCCGGTCGGAGCGGATTCGATTTGTACTGTGGAGCACCCGGCCAGGAACTGTTCTGGAACGCGACAGCGGCACCCTGCCTGACCAGTGAATTCAGCAGCGAACTTTTTCATGTCCAGAAACGGCAATGGCGTGATTTCGTCTTGAATTTTCCGCTTTATAATCGGGTTGCTCATCTCGAGATTGGACTTGACGCCGATGCCGGCCTGAAAGCGCCGCGCCGCTGGGCTGACCCGCGCAAAGTAGTCATCTATGGCACAAGCATCACTCAGGGCGGCTGCGCATCGAGACCCGGCATGGCTTTCACCAATATTCTCAGCAGACGACTGAATATCGAATTTCTTAATTTCGGTTTTTCAGGCAACGGGCACACCCTTGCGGAACACGCACACTTGATTGCATCGGTAAAGAATCCGGCTCTGTTCATCATCGACAGTGAAGCAAATTGCATATCCGCTGAACTTTTCAGAGAACGCCTCCCTGTTTTCATCGATATCATCCGGAAAAAACATGCCCAAGTGCCAATCCTAGTCGTCTCAAAAATCACTTATGGACCTCGCTATGCCTTGGAAATCCCGGCTGATGAACAAAAAATGGTGCAAATCCAGTGCGTGAAAAAAATCTGCGCTGCCGGCGATAAGCAACTCTATTTCCTGGACGGTTCGGATTTTCTCGGCAAAGACTACAGCGAATGCAGTGTTGACGGAGCACACCCAAACGACCTCGGATTTTACCGAATCGCCGAAGCACTCGAACCAGTAATACGTAACATCCTCAAAAGCAATCAGTAATGAGTCTTTTAAACCGAAAAAACGCAGTTGACTTTTTCCGTTGATCGGCAATCAGAATCTATTTTTTGTCCACGGAAAGCACGGAAAGCGCGGAAAATTTATAGAAGTGTTACTTTGACGGATGGGATGGCATGCGGTTTAAAAAGTAGCGTAACCGTTCCGGTTGCGATGTTCAGGGGGCAGGGTGCAGGTCAGACAAGTCGGACAAGTCGGACAAGTCGGACGGGGCGGACGGGTCGGGCAGGACTAAGCAGTGCGGTATTTACCCTTCATATACTTCATCGAGGCACCAGATGCTGCGTCGGGCTGGTGGGCGGTTGATCCACTTGCCGTTGGTGAAGTCCGGGCATGGCACTGGCATTCCGCCCATGGCGATGGACTGTTCGGAGAGGCATGTGATGCTCATCCAAGCGGCGCAATCATAGACATCAATCGGGGTCTCGGCCTGGTGCCGTATGGCATCGAAAAACGCACGCAAGGTCAGGATGTCCATGCCACCATGCCCGCCGACCGGATTCTTGCGGAATTCCTGCCAGATGGGATGGTCGTACTCATCATAAAATTCTTCGACCTTATTCCATTGATGAACCGTATACGGATTGCCGGCCACATCAATTTTCTCGATTGTCGGGCTGATGCCATCGATATAAATTCCGCCGGCGTCTTCCAGCCAGATGCCTTTGGTTCCCTGCACGCGGCAGCTGCGGGAGTATGGGCGCGGAAGCGATACGCTATGGGTCATCGCAATGGTTTCCCCATGGGCGCAGCGAATCACCGTCGTCACCACATCACCCATGTTAAATACCCTGTGTCCGCCACTGCCTTGCCAGTTCTCCTTCTCCGCGGCAGCGGCAAAACCACGCGCCTTCGAGGCTGTTGATGTCAATGACAGGAATCGGTTACCCCGGTTGATTCGCAGAATCTTGGCGATCGGTCCCAAGCCATGTGTTGGATACAGATCGCAGTTTCGGTGCAGGTTGTGCAATGCCCGTTCGAATCCGCTTTCGACGGAACAGGCCATGTAAGCCAGATCGTGCTCGTAACCGCAACTGCAGTGCACCAGTTCCCCGAACATGCCTTTTCGGGCAAGATTCAAAGCCAGCAATTCATTGTGACCATAGCAGCAGTTTTCCAGCATCATGCAGGACACTCCGGTCGATTCGGCGGCATGCACCATCTGCCACAATTCATCCAGCGAAGACGCCCCGCCGACTTCGATGCCTGTATATTTGCCCATGCGCATGGCCTCTTCGGCAATTTGCAGATGGGAATTCCAGGAAGTCGGGATCAGTACCCCTGCCAGCTCAGGCAACGCCAACATCTCACGATAATTCTGAAAAGTCTTCGGCTTGGGGCGCTGGGCACGTTCGAGAATGCCGAGAATTTTATGGATGCGCGACTCTGCCAGATCGCAGACCGCAACGATATCGACCTCACCGACCATTTCCAGCATGGTGGCAAGCAGCGTCTCGCCCCGCGGACCCAAACCAATGATGCCAATTCGAACCGGACGTATTCCTGAATTCATAACTTCAACCTGATCCCTTGCAAAAGATTTTCTATGGACGATGGACTTTTGCAGCCCGTAGTTGCCCCCTGCCCCCTGCCCCCTGCACCCTGCACCCTGCACCCTGCACCCTGCACCCTGCCCGGGGCTGTCTGAACCATGGCGAAAAAATAATGCTGCAAAAATGATTTTTCAAGCAGAATCATAAGAAGTCATGCCGAAACTTGGCGTGGACTGCGCCCACAACTTATTCTTTAACCAGAAACCACACGAAAAGACACGAAAATTTTTTCGTGTCCTTTCGGGTATTTCGTTGTTCAAAAAAAGACGAAAGAATTTCGTTTAGGCTTGCGCGGTTGTTTACGGTGTTTATATTAAGTGTTTTATCTGGCGAACTATTCGGTGAATCCCGTGAGAATCGGGAACTGTCGCGCAACCGTGAGTGGCCACTTGCCACGAGTCGGGTCCCGTCCGCCAGTCAAACCCAGCCGCAAGATTGTGCGCGCAACACAAGGAAGGTCATGAATATCAAACTATTCCACGCTCCCGAGCCGTCCCGTTTCATCCGCAAATATGCATCCCGTGCTCTTGTCGGGTGCGCCGTATTTGCGACTTTTTCGCTTTCGACTGCCCAAGAGCAGCAAGCGCCCACCGAGCTTCCGCCCATGACTATTACTGCCACGCGCACCGATGCGCTGGTTGAATCCTTGGGGCAAAGCGTCATCGTACTGGATCAGGAGAAAATCCAGCTAGCCAAGCAGGCCTACGTAACGGATATCCTGCAAGAACAACCTGGAATCTACTACTATTCCTTCGGAACTCGAGCCTCGCAACCGGTCATCTCACTCCGGGGCATGAGGCATTATCATACTAAACTGCTCATTGACGGTGTCCCATACCTGGACAACTCAACTTCGGCGGGGAATTCACCGCTGTTTGACAATCTTTCTCTCAGCCTTATCGACAGGATCGAGATCGTCAAGGGTGCAGTCTCGCTGCAAGGTTCATCGGCCATGGGCGGCGTTGTCAACGTCATCACTAAGAAACCCACCGAAGAGGGCACGCACGGTGTTGTCAACCTTGAGGCAGGTTCGCATGCCAGGGTAGACACATCGGCTTTGCTGTTCGGTAAATACGGCATCGCTGACTTCAAAATCGGCCTGGCAAGACAATCCGAACGCGGAATATCAGCCTACCGAAAAGGAAAATCCGCCTACATGAATATCAATGGCGACGACGATGGCTTCAGGTCCATGAACTACCTGGGGCAAATCGGACTCCAACTCGATGAACATTGGAGAGCCGAAATTGCAGGATCATTCACCGACACGGACGAGGAATACGACAGTGGCGACTACGATGAAATGACATACGCACCCATCGATACCGACGACATTTTCATCAGGCGCACCGCCGGACACGCCAAGATCATCGGCTCCGAGCTGCTGGACGGTCTTATGGATGTCCAAGTCACCTACGCCAAATCGCGTTCAGACCGGATTTATGAGAACATTGCCAAGAAATCCTGGTCTGCGGCAGCCTATCGCTACAAGGGCGACATGGACCTAATCAACGCTCAGGCGAAAATCAACCTGAACGAAAGGAACGCCATCACTCTCGGCATAGACTACCAGGAGGACCACGTCCGAGGCTGGATGATGGGCCAGAAAAAATACAAGGCCTGGGATGAAACAACCTACGCCACCGGCTACTACCTGGCTTACCAGACTGAACCCATCGACAATCTCTTCTTCAATGCCAACCTCAGATTCAACGACCACTCCGATTTCGACCACGAATGGACGGGTGACGTCTCCGCATCCTACTTGGTCGAGCCGACTGGCACGACGTTTAAGGCAGCCATTGGCAAGGGCTACAGGGCACCCAATCCCTACGAGCTGATGCCACTGGCCAACAACGCATGGTTCTGGCGCGGCAATCCAGACCTGGAACCCGAAACCGCAATAACTTGGAACGTGGGCATTAACCAACAAATCATCGAGAATGTACTCGATGCGGAAGTCACATACTTTCAAAATCAAGTTGACGACTTCATCGACGGATACGGCGGATACGATGAATCGACCTGGTTTTCCTACCCAACCAACATCGACAAGCTGAAGATTCGTGGTGTCGAGGCTGCCATCAACGCCTACCCGTTCAAGGAACTCTCGCTCAAGCTCGCCTATACTTGGCAGCATGTCAGGGACACTGAAACCGGCAACAAGCACATCGCCTTCATCCCCGACCACCAAATCACCTTCGACGCCAACTACAACCCCATCACCCCCCTCTTTCTCAACCTGGGCGGTGCTTTCATCGGCTCTAGATACAACGCAAGCTTGAAGGGCAAGATGGACAACTACTGCCTCGTGCACTCGACAGTCACCTGGAAGTTCAACGACAACCTGAAGGCATACGTGCGGATCGATAATCTGCTGAATGAAAACTACGCAACCTACGATTCATTCGGAGTCATCTACAACACCTATGGCAGAACCTACTACGCCGGACTAACCTACGCATTCTAAGTGAAACAATATACTGTTCACATTTTGGCAATCTGTGCGCTGGTCACATCACTAGTGGGCAGCGCACAGCAAATGACCTTCGCGGAATATTGCACCGTGTTATCGGCGGAACTTGCCGCTTGGAAAGCCACCCATGACAATCGGGATGCGCAGTTGAAATCCTTGGAAATCCAAGTTTCAGAACACATCGACAATCTGACGCAGCAACTCGATAAGACTCGAATCGCCAACAAAAAACTCCTTGGGCAAAAGCAAGCCCTGCAAGCCAAGCTGGCTGAACTGAAAGATAAGCAGAGACGTTTGGCTGCCAGGCACAGTCAAATCCTCGAGAGACTGGAAATTCTCGAGCAAAGCCTGGAAGGCAGGCGTGCCAGCCTACCGGAACCACTGGCTTATCAGCTTCTGCCACCGTTGACGGGTCAGAACGAACACAACTTGCACGCACGGGTTCTACGTCTGAAAAACTCACTCGAACTTTGCGCTACCTTCGCCCAAAAGCAACCTGTCGTGCACCACACCATCTTGGGTGGCTCCGATGGCACGATGCGTGACACGACCATTGTCTACCTTGGGCTTGACACTGCGTTTGCCATCCAAGATCAAGATGCTGCTCTCGGAACACCTTCCGTGAACGGCTGGAACTGGAGCTGGAACCACAACTGGGCTAAAGATCTCCAGAAAGCATCCACGATCATTGCAGGCTTGGAACGTCCAGTGCTGCTCACGTTGCCAATTCCGACCACCAACGGAGGGCAATGATGAATGCGAAAACCGTCGCAATCCTACTCGCAATCCTGACATTGGCAATACAAGCGCAAAATCCAGATGAGCTTGAAACACGACTAAAAAACGAGATTCAAGCGACCAAAAGCCAAGCGGAAAAAGTCGCGCAAAACATCGAAAAAGCTTGGAATGACTATACTCAAAACCGTGATCGGATCACCAAACAGATCAACGAAACAAACGTGCAAAACGACAAGTTCGAAGACGAGATTTTTCTACTAAAACAAAAAATCGCCGAGCTGGAAATCGAAATCGATCTCGAGCAACAGATGCTCGATAACACAGAAAACCTGCTCAACTCGATCAACCTTGAACTCCCGGATTCGCGAGCAAAGACCGCACAGGTGATCGACGCCGGCGGGCAAGTCCACAATGCAAAAATCCGGCAATTCGGGCCTGTGGCCATTGCCGTCGCCGATGCTTTGGCAGGCCAGGCGTTCATCGATGCCGACTCGAGCCTCCCCATCGTCCTACAGGCGAAAGAGCCGCATCAATTCCAAGCCGCCTTCGAGCCTTCCGGATCAGTTGTCGAACTTGACCTTGACATTACCGGGAAGCATATCGAGTTGTATTCCGGCAAATCGCCGTTTCTTCTTCATCTCAAGCTGGGTGGAATCATTATGATTCCCATCCTGCTTCTCGGAGCTGTTTCAGCGATTGTCGTTATCGCGAAGCTCATTCAAAATACGATTCATTCCCAAGCCAAGGCATCGCGAAAACTTGTGGCTTTCGCCGAGGAGAACCAAGGGCTTCCTCAAGATCAATTGGAAGCAAAACTCACAACCATTGCGCAAGGGGAGCTTGACCGGCGGCGAAAGTGGCTTTCCTGGCTGGCGGTCACCACATCAGCAGCGCCATTGCTCGGACTTTTGGGCACCGTGACGGGAATGATCCATACCTTCCAGGTGATTACACAACATGGCGTCGGAGATGCTAAAATCCTTGCCGGCGGCATATCGGAGGCGTTGATTACCACGGAAGCGGGTCTATGCGTCGCCATTCCCGCGCTGTTGCTCCATGCTCTTCTATCGCGTTCCGCGAAGCACTTGGAAGCCTCCCTCGAAAGCACCATCGATTCGCTAATCATAGAGCGCTAAAAAGAGATTTTTTAACCACGAACCACACGAAAAGGCACGAAAATTTTTGTGGACGTTGTGGACGCTGTGGACGCTGTGGACATTGTGGACGTTGTGGACGTTGTGGACGTTGTGGACGTTGTGGACGTTGTGGACGTTGTGGACGTTGTGGACGTTGTGGACATTGTGGACAGGAGACGGCTGCACCCTGCCCCTGCCCCC
>JAPXLT010000044.1:0-22114 GCA_033809415.1 Lentisphaeria bacterium | reverse complement strand
GTGCAACATACGATTATATTTCGGCGAAAATTCTTGTGAATCAGTTGCGGAACTTTCAAAGGCATTTATAGTTTATTCGAGGCGTTGTTTGATTTAGAAGAGGTGAATATCGAATGAGCAAGTTTCCGGTAGAGAGGGTTCCCTTGGTTGTACAAGATGCTCCGGGGTATAATTCATGGTCCTTTGTGCAGGCGCTGGGGAATACATTGGTTTGTGCTTACAGCCGGGGAAAAGAGCACCGCATCGATGAACGCTGCCGAGGCGTTTATGTGCGCACATCAACGGACGGGGGGATGACTTGGACGCCTGAAACTCTGGTTGTGAATACACCCGAGTTTGGTGAAAGTGCCATTGGCAAAGGGCTGGATGAAAATGGCGCCATGCTGCTGTGGGTGCGTTGTATCGGAGAATCCAATCGGCACGATCTTTATCGTTCCATTGACGGCGTGAGCTTTAATAAAATTGCCTCTTTGCAACTGAACCCAATGCCCATGCAGATTACAGATGTCTTCAGCGTACCCGGAGTAGGGCTGATGTCCTTCTGGTTCTCCGGCAAATACCGTGATCTGCCGGAGAACTCTTGGGGGACGCTCACCAGCCGAGATAACGGGATGTCCTGGCAGCAGCATGTTGTGGAATCCGACTTGCCGAAAGATGCCTGGCCGACGGAACAATCCGGTGTCTACCTGGGCAATGGTCGCATTTTGGCGATTGCAAGAGTCGAAACGGTCACCGGCGCGACGGGACAATGCCAGTTCCAGCTGGAGTCATCCGATTATGGCGTTACTTGGCGGAAGATGCAGACCAATATCGGAGATGTACGAGACTCTACGCCAAGCCTGGTCTGGGATGCTGAAAGCGGTCTTTTGAGTAATTATTATTATCAGCGTAGCAAGGGATTGCTTAAACGCCGTGTTGCAACCCTTGATACGGTCTGGAACAATCCACTGCAATGGCCGCCGCCGGAAATTGTTGCCGCCGGAAGCACAAACGATTATCATGCAGGCAATGTCAATGCCACCGTCATGGATGGAAAGCACTTCTGCACCTTCTATTCCGGCAACGAAACACAGACAGACGTGATGCTGGTGCCAGTAAACACGGACGGGATCGACCGCACATAATCTATTTTTTGCCCACGGAAAGCACTGAAAGCGCAGAAAATTTTCCGGGTTTTCCGTGCTTTCAGTGGACAAAAAAATAGGCTGTGGGCGGGTCGTTCTGCTGCGTCAATGGGCGGCATTGTCCTGCGTCAATATAAATTCCAGGGATTCCGGCCAGACTCCGTAGGTGCATGCTGAAATCAGGGTGATCTGTTGTTTTCCCGTCGGGAGTTCAATATCATTCAAGATCGCCGATTTCACGCCCGCGTCGCTTTTCAGGTCTCCAACATACTTGCCATTCACCAGGAGCATTCCGCGCATAGGCCATTCATTGCGGCGGTATTCCCGGCGATGGAGAATGATTTTATACTTGCCGGATTGCTGGACATTGACCGTGTAAGTGACCCATTCCCCCGCTTCGCGAAGGTGCATCGCTTTCCTGCTGAACAGCTTCTCCTGGCCGGTCGGGTAGCCGCCGCGCACCTGTTTGTAGCTGGCGATATTCTGTCCGCCGACAT
Source organism: Lentisphaeria bacterium (assembly GCA_033809415.1). Classification (GTDB taxonomy): domain Bacteria; phylum Verrucomicrobiota; class Lentisphaeria; order Oligosphaerales; family Oligosphaeraceae; genus JAQVUB01. The sequence continues at coordinate 20,493 of JAPXLT010000044.1, read as the reverse complement.
TAAAATTCACTGCCGGCAGGATGCCGGGAACCGCCGGAATGGTTTCCTGATACGGTTCGCCGCCGGTCATGTCTGCTATGACCGGGAAGGCTTCGGTATAGGCGACATTGCCGGCCTCATCCTGGACTGCCGCTATGAAAAAATGCGGGTATCCATCCATAATCGGTTTTTTGCCTGAGCGTCCCGCACTGTCCCAAGCAGTATTTTCAAAATGTTTCCGGTCAATGGCAAGCGAGAAACGGTACGGCGGCGCCGTCTTGTAATCCAGCAGATTGCCGTTGTCAAACAGATAGACCGTTGACACTGGCGAGCGGCTGATTTCCGACGGGCTGACTGATACCTCGAAAACAAAAGGCTCGCCGGTTTTGACCACAGACTTCTCCGGGATTGTAGTAAAACGGATCAGCGGATCCTTATCCCTTGGATATTCGTAGGCACGGACATAATCTACCAGATATTCTTCACTGCCTTCACTGGTGGCACGACCGCCGGAATACCCGGCCTGGCCACTTACGCAGAGATACAGGGTCGAGGTGCCGAAGGCGTGGTTAATTGCGTCGTAGGTGACCGATTCATAGGGGCTGTGCCGCGCAGTTGCCCGGAGCAACTTGCCATTCACATAGGTGGAATATTCAAACGGAGTCCATTTGCAGCCGATCACGTAAAAATCATCCAAGGAGCCGGGCAGCTCGAAATGATAGCCATAACTGCGCATGTTCGGACCATAGCTGACATGCAGATTGTTGGCTATAATGGGAGCACCGCCCCGGGTGGAATAGTCTTCAAAGATATCGAGTTCATAACCGCCGCCGACCGACATGTTGCGCCCCTCGTCAAGCATCCAGAATGCCGCCCACCAGCCTGGCTTCTTGGTGAAGCGAACCCGAGCCTCGTAGTAACCATACCCGAAGCGTTTCTGTGAATAAAGACCTACCGTCCTGCCAGTAAAGGGAAACTTGCCGTTGGGAGTCTCGGTGAAATCGCAACGGATGTGCAGAATGCCGTCCTTGAGATAAGCCATGTCGCGATTTTTCGGAACAGGATTCCAAGGGCTATTCATCCAGGTGTTTTCCCAATCGACCTGCTCCCCGTCAAATTCATCCTGCCAGATCCGCTTCCAGCCTGCTTTCACTGGATCAAAGGTTGCATCAAGGGCAACTTTGAAGGGCACGGTATTGCTTTTGACCTCGCGCTTGGCCAAGCCTGTAAAATAGTTGTCAACGGTTGCTTCGCAGCCATCCAGGCGAATGCGGGAGGAAAAGTTTTTCAAGTCCGCAAAGTCCCCTTTCCCAAGGATTGCCCTCAGGCGGCTATCTTGAACGCTCAGCATATTGACAAAGAATTCATGATGGCTGATTGCCAGGATAATGTCAACCGGCAGGGCACTCTTCGGAAAGGGCATCGACTGCAGAACTTGACCTTTCTGCATAAAGTCAACCGTAAGGACGGCTTCCTGATCGCTATGGCGCAGCACCAGGGAAACGGTTCCTCCCTGGTCAAAAGTCATCGTGCCTTTCCCGCTGAGCTTCTGCAGGCGGATTCCAGTGGCGAAAAGGAGATCGCCGCTTTTGGCGGGAAGCTCATAGGTCTTTCCAGCGAAGAAAATTTCCGAGCCGGCTGAATAGTGGCCGAAGCCGCATTTTGTCTCGATGCCGTCGGTCAGGATTCCTTCAATCAGTTTCGGATTGCCTGGGCGCTCCCCCTGCTTTTCATAATCATCCAGATCATCCTGCTGGGTGACTGTGACGACGGAGGAAAGATCACGCAGCTCATTGGCGCCGCCCAGTGAAATGCGCGGGTTAGAGCCGCTGCCGGAGAGAAATTTCACGGCAATGATGTTGCTGCCTTTGCGTATTGCGGCATTTGCAATATGGTTGCTGAAATGAGGAGGATAATCGCGATTACCGGCTTGCAGTGTATCGATGATTTTCACTCCGTTGACATAGAGAGCCATGAAATAGTCTGCGCCAGCGCCAATCGTATACTCGCAGGCGTAAGGCGCCTCGATCTCCGCATAGAGCCAGGCGCAGTTCCGGAGCTGGGGTTTGGCAAAATAAGGTTTCAGCGAAAGAAGGCCGCCATTCAGAGTCATCGGCTGCCCTTTGACGCCCCCGATTTCCTGCGGAATCGTATCGACTGGCGCCTCGAGGTTTTTGTCAACATCGGCAAAGACAAGCCAATGCCGGGGAAACATCAAGTTGCCGGCAAAATTTCCTCGGAATACCTGTACAGTGATGTTTTTGATATAGAGTTCCGTTCCATGCTTGCCTAAAAAGGTTGGCATGACCCTGCCTGTGACTCCATCCTTGAGGTTGATAACCAGAAGGCGGAACGTTTTCTGCTGCCAATCATTCTCCAATGCCGCACTTGCAGTTTGCGGGGCGATTCCCAGCCATTGCCGACCATCGGCGGCAAAATTCTGCAGCTGGAAGGCGACCTCGCCTTGTCCCTTGACCGAGGCGGTAATGACCACCTCGTCGCCAGCGACGGCCTGATAATATGTTCTCGAGCGCCATCCAAAGCCATACGAGGACTGCACGTTGGAAATATGGAGCATGTCATCGACAAACTCATGCTCGGCAAAAGGCTCGTATCCCTTCCAGGAGTTCCGCATCCATTCTTTCGCCATGTCGGCATTCAGCAGCATTGTCAACCCAAGAATCATTCCCAGCGTCAAAACGGATTTGTTCAGCATCTCAAAGGCCTTTTTTTATTTTTTGTTGTTGTGCTTCGGTTTTTCCGGGTCAATATCCGGCATATGGACGACCGATTTTAATGTGCGGCCCAAACCAGTTTGCCTGCATATTTTCCAAGTTTCTTTTGGTAAGTGTAATCTGCTTCGGAGATCGTTTCGACATGACCATCGGCAAAAACAAAATTGGTGTTGCCGCCATGGCGCTTGCGGGAAATATTCTGTCCATCGTTATAGACCGAAAGGCAGCCAATCTCGTTAATGGACGAGTGATCATAACTTCCGATACAAAGCGAGTTTCTATTAAAAACGGAATCGACAAGCACTCCTTTGGCAGCAGGAGACTTCAGCCCATTGAAAGTTTTCGGAAAGTTCCTGATAGCTTGTCCGTCACTAAACCAATCCAGCCCTCCGATATAATATTGAAGCATCCCGTAATAGCAGGTGTTCATCAGATAACCGTAGCTCATCATCGTTCCGGCGGAGTTGATCACATAAGGAAATTTGCCGGCTGCCGGGCAGTGCAGAATTCCCGTAATATGCTTTTTGTCGATCTGGCAATAATTGTAATTGTTGTTGGAGGGCACTTTGACGTCCCCGAGTCCGACATAGTCTCGTATCAGATATAGCCAGTTTGCCCCGACTGGAGCCGAAATCCCGCGGTTGGTGTGGCGTACGCTTCCACCGTTTTCCCTCGAATTGGCCGACACAATATACGGTACTATTATATCATCATGGTCCATCGCATAGTTGAGTATGCACATACCAAGCTGACGAATATTATTCAGGCATCCAACCCGCTTGGCCGTTGCACGGGCTTTCTGCAGAGAAGGGATCAGCATGCTGGCCAGAATGGCAATGATGGCGATCACCACGAGCAGTTCAATTAAAGTAAACTTCTTGCGGTGGACGGACTTGAAAACAGAATCTTGATGACCAGTAGCCAAAACATTTAAATAATTGCTTCGCATGGTAGTATATCCTTTATCTTTGGGGTGACTCGAATCCATGATTGCTCTGTCTCTATCAGTACTTTAATAATGTTTTGTGGTTATTTCAAGCCATGATGCTTTTTTTTCATGCGGAACAAGTTATCGGTGTAATAGGTCAGTCTTCTGTAGTGCGGGGCAGACGTGGTGGACAGTGTGGACAGTGTGGACAGTGTGGACAAAGTGGACAGGACAAGAACATCTCCCCCGCACCCCACGACAGTCAGAATAATCACAACCGGAACGGTTGCGCCACTTTTTTAACCGCTTGCACCACCATCCGTCAAAGCAGCAACCCTACAAATTTTCCGAGTTTTCCGTGCTTTCCGTGGACAAAAATGGGTTGTGGGCGTCAGCCCACGCCAAGCCTTTTCGTGTTTTCCGTGGACAAAAACAGGTCATGCACCAGTTTATTTGATGTATTTTTCGCTCAGGCCGACCTCATCGAGATGCAGTTTGATTTTCTGTTTGCGGAGGGAGTCCTGGACGGCACTCGAGGGCAGTCCATGGGGTGTTTTGCGCTGTTCCACGCAAAGTGCGGCAGAGATGCCGGCGGCTTCCCCGGTCATTGCGGCAGTGGGGATAACGCGGTAGACTTCCCAGGCATCCTCGATGGCGCCGATGCAGCGTCCAGCCATCAGAACCCCATCGACCTTTTCGGGGATCAGGCAGCGCAGCGGGGTTTCCCAGACCGGGCCGGACTTGCGCCAGTCCCCGGTCATGCCGATGGAATCCTCGAAACGGTGATATTCATCGCCGGTTTTGAGCATGGCAAGGCATTTTGCGGCAGCCATTTTACGGAATTGCGGCATGGCTGGCAGATGTACGGGATAATGGTTGAAAGGAGTGTTTCCCTCCGCATAACTGTCACGGTAGAACTTGCGCATTTCCTGCCAGCAAAAACGGGTGTAGTTGGTGACGTCTTTGCCATCCAGACCCGAAGCCGGCTGATAGACCTCGGAAGGGAATTTCAATGACTGGATATGCAGGGAGTCGGTGAAAGGATACATCGCGTCGGCTTTCGGGGACATTTCCATCAGCCATAACGACAGGCTGTTGACATCAGTGGAAAATTCGCCGCTGGCACGCCGGATCAATATCGCCTCGCCACTGGCATCGACAAAACAACGCCCGCGCAGAAGTCCCCGACCGGAAGTGTTTTCGACTTCAACGGCAATAACCCGTCCGGAGCGCTGCCGCACATCGCAAACTCGGGTATCGAGCCAGAGATCAACGCCGGCTTGCGCCAGTAGTTCATCCATGGCCAGAGTCAAGGCGGCCGGTGCAAATTCCACTTCATATCGGTCTCTGCCGCTGCGCCGTGCGGAGCCACAGCCGCCCCAGGTTTTAGAAAGCTTGAAAGGGCTGAATTCGAGACCGCATAGGAGCAGTTCCTCGGCGATTCCGCTGGTTACTTGGGTTCCTTCACCGTCACAGAGCGGAAGATAAACATAGATCAGACCTGAGGTGGCCAAGCCGCCAATCAGAGTTTGCTTTTCAATCAGAGCGACTTTGTGTCCACGCCGGGCAGCGGCCAGCGCAGCAGCAATTCCGGCAATTCCGGCACCCGTAACAACAATGTCATATTTTACCGAAAAATCCATTGCGTCACCTCGCTTTCAAAATGGTAGATTCAAACAATACTGATACTATAATCATCGCTGCGGAAAATGAAAAAATTTCGTGCCTTTTCGTGTCTTTCGTGGTTAAAAAAATTATTTCAGCCCCAGGTGTCGTCGGGTACCCCATTCAGCGGTGAATGCGGCGGCGATGAGGAGGAGCAGCAGCCATGAGGAGGCTAAGGGGCGTGTGCTTTGGCGCTGCGGCAGCTTTGGCGACAGGGAGATGTCCACTTTGCCGGAGGCGAATTCTTCCGCCGTAAAATATTTTCCCTGGCTGATCCTGGCAATGTCTCGCAGGGTTTCCTCCTGATAATCCGTATTTTGCATTTCGGCGCCGGTTTGCCGGGCCAGCAGCATAGTTTCCGTGGCCAGATTTTGTTCCGGCAACGTGACCTGCCATCGAATGCGGTATTCGCCAGGCATCTCGGGTAGGAATGGGGCGGAAAAGAGGCCGGGTTCGGAAGCGGAGGGGTCCAGGCGGATTTCGCGGATTTCGCCATCCGGTCTGCTGATAATGGCCTGGACTTCGGCATTGGCTGCCGGTCTGAAATCCGTTCCCAGAACATGGATTGGCAGCGTGGTTTCCTCATCAACAGCGATCTTCATGCCCTCATTGCCAGGCTGCAATTGGGGCTGCTGGCGTTCCGCCAACCAAATCAGCAGGCAATCCCAGAAGGTGCGGTGCAGAGTTTCACCATCTGGCGTGGCAAAACGCCATTTCCAAGTTTCCTCGATGCCCAGGAAAGCACTGCGCCCCGCACCGTAGCTTTGCACGGTCAGAATGGGTTCAGGGCGATTGGACAGGACGAGGGCAGGGCGGGCGCCTGACTTGATTTTCCGACTCAGATACACTGGACTGCCAGCCGGCAGCGGGATTCCACGCCCGCTCCTGAAAACAAGATTGACATCCCGGTCAAAAACAATTTCGGGGTCCGGGATCAGTCGGCTTTCCGGAGCTGCCATAATGCGTTCGGCTTCATGCAGCGGTAGAATCTGGCGGAATGCCTCCGGCAGCAGGGATGGGTCTCCAGTGATCAGCAGCCCGCCGCCCTTGCGCTCGACAAAGGCTAAAAGGGCTTCGCAACCTGCTTGAGTCAATTTCGAGGCGGCAAGGGTATCGAGAAGAACGGCATCATAGTTGGCATAAAAGATTGTCTTTTCCGGAAAAGCCTCGAGTCCCTTGAGCTGATCTGCGGATAAACCTGTACGGAAGTAATTTTTCGGACCGCTTTGAATGATGGCACCCAATTCGATCTGCTCATTGCGTTCGGCATGAATTCGCAGAAAGCGCCATTCCCAATTCAGTGCGCCGCTGAGATAAAGCAGCGAGAATCGGTCGGGTTCCTGCACTTTGACGCTGGTGAAATCGAGGTTGTTGTCGCTGCGCTTGTCATCTGCCGGCGCCAGGATGCGTACGCCATAGGTGCGAAACCCCGCCGTCGCTGAGGTGCAGGAAAAACGCGCAGTTTGCTTCTCACCGGAACTGACCTGTACACTTTGCCGTTGGATGGCAATCCCGTTTTCGAGCAGTTCCAAAGTCAGAGACAAGGGGTCCGGATAGCTGCTTTCGACATTGGCGGCCAGCTCGAACGGGGTATCTCGTGAAACTTGCAGTGAAGTTTGTTGAAAGCGGACGAGGACATCCCGGGCAGGGCTGCGCGAGCCGATGCCAACACAAGTGACCGGAATCTGCTGCTGCTTGAATTGCTTGGCAATTTGAGGACCGTTTTTGCCGCCGGAGTCGTTGCCGTCGCTCATCAGCACGACGGCGCCTAACGGCGCGGCACCCGGCGTCCCTTGCATGGCCTGCTGCAGCACAGCACCGATATCCGTGACGCCTGGCAAAACCGGCAAAGGAGCATCCGTCCATAGCCCCAATGGCTGGATTCTTTCACTGAATCCTTTGATTTCCAGCTCACCCTGGTGGGCAATCTGCTCGATGGCTGAGCTGTTCAGCAACTGGCGAAGGTTCTCGGAGCGTGCCGGGGCATCCGGTGCGTCCTTTGTCTCCATGCTGCGGCTGCAATCCGCCAAGATGGCAATGCGGAAGGAGCCGGGTTCGGGTTCGCTGGTTTTTAGCATTGGTTGCAGCAATACGATCACCGACAAAAGCAAGGCTAGGCTCCGCAGCGAAAACAGCAGCAACCGCGAAGAAAAGCCCAATAGCTGCCGGAAACGCCGCCAGGACAGAAAAGCCAGTCCAAGGCAGACCAGAAACCAGAGCAGAATCAGAGGCCAGGAAAAAACCGGCTCAAAACTCCATGCGGTTTGTTGAAAGATACTCATCTGAAAATTCTAAAAAAGTAGCGCAACCGTCCCGGTTGTGATTTAAAGAGTAGCGCAAGCAGGCTCATCCGTCAAAGCAACAACCCTATAAAAAAATTTCGTAACACTATCGCCCAAAATCTTCTTTTTTTGGAAAGATTTTTCTGAAAAGAAAGCTCCAAGTCATTGGCATATAAGCATTTCTCCGTCTGATTGTGGTGCCTTTACAAGGCACTGTCTTTGGGGGATTTCCCACCCCAGGCTAAAGCCTGGGGTTAAGCATGGTTAAACGCCTACGGCGTAAAGCATTATGCCGATCCGGCTGATCTGACCGATCCGTCGGAGAAAGCAACAGCCAAAACCACAAATCCGCGTGCAATCTCATCCGTCGAAGCAACAACCCTATAAAAAATTTTCGTGTCTTTTCGTGTGGTTCGTGGTTAAAAAATCCCTGCACCCTATCTTATTCGCTACCCAGGTCTTTGAAGTATTTCTCGACTTGGCGTTTGTATTTACGTGGTGGTGCGATGGTTTCCCGGGTGAAATTCATTTTATTTTGCATCATGAAACGAGCGAGGTGCTCCTCGAGGACAGCTCCTGCCGCCTTGAAGAGGGACATGGTTTTTTCGCCAATTTCACTCGAGGATGATTCGCCATCCGGCGTACGCAGATCATCAACAATCTGTTGCAGGCGCGGGTCCTTCAGCGGGTCTGCCGCATTTTGCAACATCTGCGCGGCCTGATCCCGGATTTGCTGAAATTGCTGGCGCTTGCGGCTTTCTGAACCCTGCCTGGCTGCTGCTTCCAGCTGATCTGCGTGCTGTTGCAGCTGTTGCAGCATTTCGCGCAGGTCTTCGCTGCTCATCGGAGGCAGCTTTTCCGCGCTGGCTTGTAGTTCCTGTGACAAGGCTTGCAGCAGATTGGCGGCATCGCGCTGTTCTTTGGCAGCAGCCTCGAACTGCTTGTAGAGCAGAGCATTGCCGGCACGGGTCTGCTTTTTGCGCAAGCCGCGCTGGTCGGCCTGCTGACTGGCTGCACGCAGAGCCTGGCTCGCTTCAGGATAATCCTCCTCGAGCATCGAGCTGACCTGCTGAATGTCTTGTGAAAGCTGTTCGGTTGCTTGTTGCAACTGCTTTTGCTGTTCGCGAAGTTCCTTGTCTTGGGAAGTTTCTGCGCTGGCAGCCCGCTCCTGGGATTTTTCCGCCGCTTGCGCCTGTGCTGCGGACAGGCGTGCAGCCTGATCCGCCAGTTTATTGATCTGATTAGCGCCGGCCTGACGCAGAGCCGCTTCGAGTTCGCGCCGTGCTTGCAGCAGTTGTTTATGCGCCCGTTGTCCATGCAGATTGCCGCGGCGCAGGTCCGATTCCTGAAACGCATCGCGTCCCTGTTCCATTTCGCTGCCGGCATTTTTCAAAGAATTGCTGGCGGCGGGTGCTTCGGGCAGTGCCTGTAGTTTATCTGTCGTTTTCTGTGTATCGGCGCGTACATTTTCCTGGCGCTTTGCCAGTTCATCCGGCAGCGTCGTTGCATCTGCGGATTCCTGATTAAGCTGTTGCTGGCGTTGCAGCAGGCTGTCCAGTTCCTTCAGGCTGTCTTTCATCGTCTTGAGATTTTGCTCGAGCTGTTTCTGCTGATTCTGTTCGTTCTGATTCTGCTGCTGTTCGGAAGGTTCCTGACTTTTCTCGCAGTCGCCTTCACCCTGCTGCTTCTTGCTCTTGATCGCATTCTTCAGCAGTTCATTCTCGAGGCGAACCAAGGCTGACAATGATAATTCCTGCGGTTGCAGACTCTCTTCTGTCAATTGTCGTTCCAGCAGAGCCGCTGCCGCATTAAGAAATTCGATGCTTTGCTTGAACAGGGATGGAATCGGCTCGGCCATCATGCCCTGGCTTTCCTCGTGCAATTGATTGAAGCGCCGACGCACCTCGATTTCCAGCTCCTTGACATCGCGCAACAGCTCGAATTGCCGACGTTCGAGTTCCTTTGCCTCGATCGCATGCTGTTCGGTAACGACGTCCCAGGTCAAGCGCAGAAGCCGTTTGGATTCCGCCAGCAGATCGGAGATGTCCGCTTTTTTCTGCTCGCCGCCGGCATCCCCCTCGCTTTCCATCATATTGGCATCTGGACGCACGGTGACGAAGAACAGTTCGCTGCGTGCGCTTTGTGCATTAGGTTCACGGTTGTCCGTGGCAATCACCATGCAGCTGAGGATATCTCCATCCTTCAGAGACAAGTTGTCCAGATTCCAGATGTCGCGATGCTCATGCTCCTTTTCCGCAGACTGGCTGCCTGCTTGGAAAAGCGATAGCTTCTGACGTGCTCCACCGGATACGCTGAATTGCAGATCGAGTCCGCTTATGCCGAAATCATCCTTTGCGACAATATGCAGCAGCAGAGAATCCCCCGGCTTGATTGTGCTGTCCTGGCCGGGTTCACGTACTTCGAGAACCGGCGGCAAATCTGGCTCGATGGTGACTGTGAACGGCGGACAATGCGTCTGATGTCCGGCAATATCTTCGAGAACAACCTGAAAGCGTGCGGTTTTTTCCGGATATATCCGCATCGAATCACCTGTTAGTGGCGGATCACTTTGCAGGCGTGCGGAAACTCCTTCCGGCAAATCGAGTTCGAGCTGGAAACCCTCGCCTTCCGTCAGCGTAAAATCCTCAAAGGCGTTAAAAGTCTGCTTTTGGTGTTGTGTATAGGGCAGGGGCAGCGTGGTGATCTGAACCGAATTTGCTGCCGGGGGCGTGAATACAGCCAGTTCCTGCCAGGATGTCCTCAGCGAAGGCGTGATCACCCGGAAGTGCAGTTTCTGATTGAGGTCATAGAGCGTGAAAGCATGGCGACGGGCATCCTGCAGATGCATCGCTTGACGATAGCGGTTGCTACCATGCGGACCACTTTCCCGTATCTCGATCTCCGCCTGATTTTCCCAACGCGTAATCTCGGCCTGGATGCGCACATCACTGTGCACCGCAAACTCCCGACCAGGAACCGATAAACGAATCCCGGACGGCTCCCCCGCAAAAAAGTCTCTGAGAAAATACTGCGCTTTGCGAAAAAACGCGAATTGCGAGGCCGGAAACAGTAGCAGAATCCCGCTGATCAGCAGGAATAACGTTTTTTTCAGGGTGTATTGTTGCTGGAAGGCTTCGGAAAAGAAAGTCTTTTGGTTGCCGTATTTCTGTTGCATTTCCTCGAGCAAGCCCTGTTCCAGGCCAGTCAGGGGAGATGCATCGCGGTTTTCCAGTTCGACCGCGCAGATCAGGCGATCCAGCAATTCCGGGTGGGCATTCTCAATCTCGATCGCAAGCTGGCTCAATGAACCGGAGCGCAAACGGCTCTGGTATCCCAGAAAAGTCAACGCAATGCTCGAGAGCAGAAAAATCCCGATCAACCAGAAAGCGGATGCGGGTTCGCTGAGCGTAAAGGCGCTTTCCCAGAGGCCGAGCAGGCATAAGCTCAGGCTCAAGCCACACAAAACCGCCGCGATATTGCGGAAGTGCTGCCGGAAACGAAGCTGCCTCCGGATGCGGCAAAGTTGGTTGGTAAGCGAAGTCTGCAACATGAATATAGTTTTTTTAACAACGGACTTTACACGGACTTTACACGGACGGGACACGGACTTTACACGGACGGGACACGGACTTTACACGGACGGGACACGGACTTTACACGGACAACTGATCGTCGGAGGTGCCACCAGACCAAACCGTGAATTCGCGTGCAATCCCTTCCATCAAAGCAACAATCCCTATAAAAATTTCGTGGCTTTTCGTGCCTTTCGTTGTTAAAAAGAATTACGGGTCAGGCACGGTCTTTCAGGCGTTGGATAATGGCATTGGTCGAGCTGTCATGACCGCTGACCGCTCCACTGCCGCGCAGGTCTTTGAGCACTTTGGCGGCCAGCACTTTGCCCAGTTGCACACCCCATTGATCAAACGAATAGATATTCCAGATGATCCCTTGGGTGAAAATCTTGTGTTCGTAGAGAGCCATCAGGCGACCAAGTGTGCGCGGATTGAGTTCGTCGGCGATAATGCTGTTGGTGGGACGGTTGCCGGTGAAGGTCTTCTGTGCCGCCAGAGCCGGGCTGATGCCGGGGTTTTCCTCGAGGACTTCCGCAGTGGATTTGCCAAAGGCCAGTGCTTCGGTCTGGGCGGCGAAATTGGCCAGCAGCTTCTGATGATGATCACCGATCGGAGTCTGCGAACGGCAGAAGGCGATGAAATCCGCTGGGATCATTTTTGTTCCCTGGTGCAGCAACTGGAAGAAGCTGTGCTGGCTGTTAGTGCCTGGCTCGCCCCAGATGACCGGACCTGTCTGCCAGGTGACACGCTGCCCATTGCGGTCGATGGATTTGCCATTGCTTTCCATATCGACTTGCTGCAAGTGTGCCGCAAAGCGGTGCAGTGCCTGATCATATGGCAGAATTGCCTGGCTCTGCGCACCGAAGAAATTATTGTACCAGATACCTAACAGCGCCAGGATTACCGGCATGTTGCGCTCGAGGGGCGCCGTGCGGAAATGATTGTCCATTTCGTGAAATCCTTCGAGCATTTCAAAGAAATGCCCCGGGCCGATTTGCAGCATGATTGGCAGGCCAATTGCCGAGCACATCGAGTAGCGCCCGCCGACCCAGTCCCAGAATTCAAACATATTTTCCGCATCGATGCCAAAGGCGGATACGGCTTTCGAATTGGTGGAAACCGCCACAAAATGCCGTGCGACGGCTTCTTTGCTGGCGAAAGCATTCAGCAGCCAGGCGCGTGCACTTTCGGCATTGGTCATCGTTTCCTGAGTCGTGAAGGTCTTGGAGGCGACAATGAACAGCGTTTCCTCCGGATCGAGATGGCTGAGCGTTTCGGCCAGATGGAACCCATCGACATTCGAGACGAAATCCACGCGCAGATTGCGGCAGGCGAACGCCTTCAATGCCTCGCAGGCCATCTTCGGCCCCAAGTCCGATCCTCCGATTCCGATATTGACGATATTGCGGATAGGTTTGCCGCTGTAACCAAGCCATTGTCCCGCGCGCACCTTTTCCGAAAATGCGGCCATGCGGTCGAGAACCCGGTCAATTTCCGGCATGACATCTTTGCCATTGACAAGCACGGGCTGATTGGAACGGTTGCGCAGAGCCGTATGCAGAACCGCCCGGTTCTCGGTGACATTAATCGCCTTGCCGGTGAACATGTCCTCGATGGCCTGCGGCAAGCCGGAGTCTTTTGCCAGCTTGATCAGCAGAGGTATCGTCTCCTCGGTGATCAGATTCTTGGAATAATCCAGAAATAGGTCGGAAAACTCGATGCTGAATTTTTCCGCACGTTTGGGATCATCCGCAAAAAGTCTGCTCAGCGTGCATTCCCGGATGCTGTTATAATGTGCAGCCAGCTTCTGCCAGGCCGCTGTCTGGGGAATTTGATCTATCATAAACCCTGTCCTTGCTTGTTCTTTGTAATGCTAAAGAGAAAAATATAATGTAATTCCTGAATACATATCTTGCAGGTTTAAAAAGTAGCGCAACCGTCCGTGCAGGGTGCAGGGTGCAGGGTGCAGGGTGCAGGGGGCAGGTTTAAAAAGTGGCGCAACCGTCCCGGCTGTGATTTCTGATTACTCGCCGATGCCCGACGGGTCGGACGGGTCGGACAAGTCGGACGGGAAATGGATGTTTCCAACGCCCCCGCCTGCCCCCTGTCAAGCGTGATATGGTCATGGTTTCAGGCAGCTTAAAGGCACCACGCAAACACCATCCGGTCTGCTATAGGCATATTTACCACCGGTTATAACCATAAGGAAGGATGGCGGTCCCATTTTATCCTTGTTGATCTTATTTTTCAACTTGAGCAAATTTGCGGCAGCTTCCTCAATTTGACGGCTCCCTGTTTTGACCTCGATGGCTCCCCACTTGCCATTGTTCAGGGAAATAATCATATCGGCTTCCAAGTCGGACTTGTCGCGATAATGAAAGACAGAGCCATCGTTGGCCTGAGCATAGACTCGCAGGTCGCGAATGCACAATGATTCAAACAGATATCCAAAGGTGTTGAAATCTTGCAAGATTTTTTCCGGGGATGCACGCATTACTGCCACCGCAATGGATGGATCAACCATCTGACGTTTTGCTGATGTCCTCAAGGCGGTTTTGGAACGCAGCGAAGGTTGCCAGGCAGGCTGATCCTCAATGACAAAAATCCGTCGCAATACATTCAGATAGGTGGATAATGTTTTATCCGAAATAGCACTGTCATTTGCTTGCATGTCAGCAATGATCGTCTGCATAGTGGCCAATGTCGAAATGTTACGTGAAAGGGAATGCAACAGAGCGCGGACTCTTTCCGGATTTTTTTCGGCCCCATCCACACGTTGAAAATCCATATTGATGATCGCTTCCACATAGTTGATGGCTGTGCGCAAAGCATTTTCCGGAGCCATTTGCACTGCAGCTGGCCACCCGCCACGGCAGATTGCAAAAGCATATTGCTCTATAGATAATATGCCTTCGCCTGCGATATCGCAATTTCCGGAAAAAAGCTCTTTTAATGAAACGCAGCCATTGGATTCCTGTGATTCAAACAGGCTCATGGGGCGCATGAGCAAACGTGCAAAACGCCCTGTTCCAGTATGGGCGATTTTCCCGTCAGCCGGGACTGCCGACCCCGTCAGAATGAATTGCCCTGGGATTCCCCGGCGATCCACTTCGAAGCGTACAGCATCCCACAAAACTGGTGCCATTTGCCATTCATCAATCAAACGTGGCGAATCTCCTTTTAATAGCAGCGAAGGTTTTGTATCAGCCAAGGCCAGGTTCGCCGCCGCCGAATCAGGATCCTGCATATAAAGAATACTTTTTGCTGCACGCATGGCAGTTGATGTTTTGCCGCACCACTTGGCACCCTCAATCAAAACCGCCCCGGTAGAAGACAGTTCTTTTTCAAGTAAAATATCATAGATTCGCGGTAGGTATTTTCGCATAACCAATCTCATTCAGTTTATTGCCGGATTACCGCTGAATAATATACCTTGAAAAAATTCAAAAAACAAGTGGATTCCGTGTTTTGGCGCTAAATCATTCCGTGTTTTGGCGCTGAATCATTCCGTGTTTTGGCACCAACGTTTATAGTGCGGGGTCGGACAGGTCGGACGGGTCGGACGGGTCGGACAGGTCGGACGGGTCGGACAGGTCGGACGGGTCGGACAGGTCGGACAAGTCGGACGAGAAATGAACGCACCCCGCACTACGCACTCCCCTGCCCCCTTACCTCCATTCGTGCTTCGGGTATCGTCTTGCCAGTGCGGATCGCAGGGCAGGGTAGTGGACTTCCCAGAAGCGTGGCAGGTCGTCGGTGATTTGCACGGTGCGCATATTCGGTGCCAGAATATCCAGCAGGACAGGGATTTGCCCTTTGGCGACGGCGGGTTTTTCCTTGAAATCGAAGAGTTCCTGGATTCTGGCCCGTCCTCTGGGTGGTTGTCCCGGGGTGTATTCGATGCGCAGACGTCTTCCTTTTGGCAGCGGCAGATGCGTTGGCGTCATCTGTTCGACGAACTGCACCTGCTCCGGCGTGAGAAGTTCTCTGACAAAAGGCAGGCAGGGTTTGATGCGCACTGCCTTGTACATATATTCGCCTTGACAAAGCGCAAGACGGATTTTCGCAACGTCCTCCGCATCGTACACAGGCAGTTTTTTCTCCGGAAAATGTTCAGCCAGGAAGCGTACGCGTGCAATCCAGTTTTCGACGCTTTCATCCCATCCCTGCAAGTGCATGTTATTGCTGTCCAGCTGGGCGGCCAGCAGCGCCGCCGCCTTTTCCGGATCGGCATCGTTGTGCACGGATTCCTCAAGGGTAAGATCGAGGCAGCTCAAGCGCCGTCGCCTGAGAACCTGCTGTTTTGCAGAATCCCAGAAGACCTCCTCGTCATCCTTGAATTCCTCTGGAAAATAGTCCCAGAGCCATTCTTCGCGAATGCCGCTGGCCAGGGAAAGTTCGAGTTTGACCGCCTGCGTCCCCGAGGCCGGCACCTCCCTGATTTCACCGGCCAGAAACATGGGTTCGTCACGAACCAGGCTGGTGCGGGCAAGCTCCGCACGCTTGCGACCCTGCAATTCGCAGAGCAGAGTGCCACGATCCAGACGCCGAGCCAGCCGATCCGGAAAAATCCGCAGCAGGATTTTAAGAAAATTCAGATCACTTTGCTGTCGATCCGGCAAGCTTTTGTCCACGAGCATATCCAGATAGTCATTGGCGGCGCGGTTGATGTCACGGGCGGCACCGGCATGCAGCCCCAGCGCCTGACAGGCTGCCTGCGAAAAGCCATTTTTTCGCGCCTCGGCAAGCAGATCGAGGCAGGCAAGAAAATCCGATTGCGGCAGATCATCGCTTTCGCCTTTGCGTTCCTGGCGTTGTTTGCGGCTGGTAGCCCGGTCGCTGCTGGCGCCGGTGATCAATGGCCGTTCGGAGAGTAGGGCGGCGGCAAATGCTGCTTGCCGCGGACAGCCTCCCTTCTGCCCGTGCCAAAGAAGCAGTGCCAGGCGCGGATGCACCGGAAAACGTCGGATTTCGTCACCTAGGTCAGTCAGGCCGCCGCCGTGTTTGCGCAACAGGCCCAGTTGTTCGAGCAGAGTCATGCCTGCCTGAAAATTCTTTTCGGGGGGTGTTTCAAACCAGGGGAATTCTGCGGGATTTGGGAAGCCGAAGGCGGCGACGGTCAGCAGTGCGTCGGCCAGATCGCTGCGCTGAATTTCCGGCATGCTGGTGGTGGGTTTGGCGCTTTGTTCGAGTTCGCTCCAGAGTCGGCAGCAAGTGCCTGGAGCTTCGCGTCCAGCACGTCCGGCGCGTTGCTCGGCTGAGTCCCGTGCGATCGGAATGGTCTCGAGCATGCTGACTTGCCGCATGGCATCAAAACGGCTGATGCGTACCAGACCGCTGTCGATGACATGGCGCACGCCCGGAATGGTCAGCGAAGTCTCGGCAATATTTGTGGCAATGATGATTTTTCGGCGGGAAGAGGGCTGCATCACTTTGCGCTGCTCATCCGGCGGCAAATCGCCATATAGTGGAAGGATCTCCAACAACTCTGGCGAGGACAGACGCCGGATCGCTTCCGCGCAATGCCGGATTTCGGCGCCGCCGGGCATGAAGATCAGCACGTCGCCCGCATGGCCGGCTGACAGCAAATCCCGCAAGGCACCAGCGGCATTCTGAAAGAGATTGGCAGCAGCGCTGCGTTTGCGGTAACTCAAAGTCACCGGGTGGAGTTTTCCGGAGGCATGCAGATGCGTGCAGTTACCCAGGTAATTCTGCAAGCCGGCGGCATCCATGGTCGCGGACATGACGATCAGGCGCAAATCCGGACGTCGAGCCTGCTGGCAGTGGCAGGCCATTGCCAGACCGAGATCGACATTCAGGCTGCGCTCGTGGAATTCATCAAAGACAATTGCGCCAATGTCGGGCAAGTCCGGAGAGGATACCAGCATGCGCGCAAGAATTCCCTCGGTGATGAAAAGAATACGGGTGTCACGACTGCATGCGCTCTCATAGCGTGTCTGGAATCCGACGCAGCCGCCCGGTTTTTCCTGGCGTTCCCAGGCAACCCGTTCGGCAAGCATGCGTGCCGCCAGACGGCGTGGCTGCAAAACTAGAATCCGCTTGCCGTCCGGAACCAGATCAAGGAGCCATTGCGGAACTTGCGTCGATTTGCCGGAACCGGTCGGCGCACTGATCAGCAGACGGTTCTGCTGACGCACCCGAAGCCGGAATTCGTCGAATATCTCATAAATCGGTAAATGGACAAGGGACAGGGACATGAATGGACAGGATGGACGGGATGGACAGGAATGGACTGGAGAATGGACGGGAGAATGGACGATGGACGATGGACGATGGACAATGGACAATGGACAAGCGATTTTATCCGTCAGAGTAACAACCTATAGAAAAATTCCGCGCTTTTCGTGTTTTCCGTGGACAAAAAAGGTTATGTGCGCAGTTGATCGAGGATATCCAGGGTGCGTGCGATGCTGCCGCGGTACTGATCGACGACTTGGCGTGCTTTACGTCCTAATTCCTGGCGTTTTTCGGGTTGCTCGATAAGCTCCCGGAGTGCCGGCAGCAGCAGGTCATCCGAGGCGATTTCGAGTGCGGCCTGGTGTTTTTGGAAGATTTCCGCGACGGCCCGGAAGTTTTCCATGTGACTGCCATAAAGGATGGCTTTGCCGAAGATGGCCGGCTCGATGATATTGTGTCCGCCGGTCTGTCCGGCAAGGCTTTTGCCGACGTAAGTGATATCCGATGCAGCGTAGAAATTCATCAATTCGCCGGTAGTATTGACGAGCAGGACATCGACAGGGTCTTCCGTTGGCGGCTGTTCCGGACGCGGGCGCAGCAGCCGCCAGCTTAGTCCACGTTCGAGCAGCACATTTTCGACCGCAGCTGCACGTTCCTGGTGGCGTGGCACCAGCACCAGCTTTAGTTCGGGATGTTCTGTTTTCAGCTGGCGATAGGCATCGCAGATCAGCTCCTCTTCGCCGGCATGAGTGCTGCCGGCGGTAAACAGAATGCGCTTGCCGCTGCCAAAGCAGTTATCCAGTTCCTGGTGCTTGTCTGCGCTGTCGCAGTCCGGTATCTGATCAAATTTCATCGTGCCGCAGGATTGGATGCGGGGATCATCCCCGATAACCCGGCGGACTCTGTCAGCATCCTCCTCGGTTTGCAGGCAGATGTTGCTGAATCCCTGAAAAATCGGGCGGAAAATCCATTGCCAGCGCGCATAGCCCCGGCTCGATCGGTCGGACATGCGCCCATTGATCAGGGCGACTTTCACGCCGCGCTTCGCTGCCTGGAGCACTAGGTTCGGCCAGATTTCGACCTCGAAGATCAGCAGCATTTCCGGGCGGATCAGATTCAGGGTGTGTCGCACCGCGCAGTAAAAGTCGATGGGGCAGTAAATCCGGACTACCTGTGGCGGCATCTTTTTAGCGGCGGTCTCAAAACCCGTCGAGGTGCCGCAGGAAAAGACGATGGTATCATCCGGATGGCGTTGTAGCCAGGATTTGACAAAGGAGATGGCCGCGACCGTTTCGCCGACACTCACTGCATGAATCCAGATCGGATGACGCAATCCGCGCAAAAGAGCCTTTTTTTCCGAGCTGAAAAAGCCGAAACGTTCCCAGTAGTCCCGCGTCAGCCCTCCGCGCCGAAAAATATGAACCAGATAATACGGCAGATAAAACAAGAAAAGCAGGGGAAATAAAAGATTGTAAATAATAAACATATAGGCAACCAATGGTGGAAAAACAGAACAGGAGGCAACCCGCACGGGCATCTCTCAAAAAGATAATTTGCAGAGAGGGATTTGCAAGCCCGTCGCATAGATGGCAAAGGATAACGGAAGAATTCTTTTTGAACAACGAAAACCACAAAAAGACCCGAAAATTGGATTTGACAAAGCATTCCGCCATCAATAGATTATTGAATGTGTTGGCGGAGGTGTCTGAAGATGGAGATTGAAATATGATTCTGCCAGGAACGATTCCACGGGAACTTGATGACAAGGTCAGGAATGAGTTAGAGTCGGGCGAGCGTATCCTGTGGATGGAGCAACCCATTCCCCGGTACTTTACAACGGCTTCAACCGGCTTCTTTCTGTTTGGTATCCCTTGGACGGCATTCGCTGTTTTCTGGATATGCGGAGCATGCGGGTTCAAGCTGCCCGACTTCAGCAAGGGGATGGCGGAACTCCTATTCCCTCTCTTCGGAGTGCCATTTGTCCTGATTGGTTTTATTATGCTGTCCGTCCCACTGTGGAGGTACCGAAAGGCGTTCAGAACGGTTTACGTCATAACGGATCGCCGAGCCATTACCTTCGAGACCGGATGGAAAAAAACAATAACCATCCGGAGCTATCCTCCGGCAAAGCTCCAGAATATTTTCCGCAAAGAGAACCGAGACGGAACTGGAGATGTGATTCTAAGGCAACATTCTTATTCAGATTCGGAAGGAGGGCAATATTCGACTGAATATGGCTTTATGAACATCCGGAACCCAAAAGCTGTCGAGGATATGTTGAAGAAACTTGCTGCACAGGCAGTGGAAACGCGGCAGTGAACTGAAAACAGCTTGGCGCGAACCAACGCCCACAACCCATTTTTTGTCCACGGAAAGCACGGAAAACTCGGAAAATTTTGTAGGGTCGCTGCTTCGACGGATTAAATGGCATGTGGTTTAAAAGTAGCGCAACCGTCCCGGTTGTGATGTTCAGGATGCGGTGGGGGCATCGGTATCCCGTCCACCATATCCGCTGCGCATCCTCCCGTTTCCGCTTCGCTCGTGCGCACGCGCGTACCTTAATCGAGGGTGGGTTGCCCCCTGGGTGGGTGGGGCTGGATGATTTCTGAACCACGGCGAAAACATAGTGCCGGAAAAACGGAATTTCAAGAAAAATCATAAGAAATCATACGGAAGCATAGAAAATGTGATTTGAAACATGGAAACCCCCCGGAAATCATAGCAATTCCTAATCCTGTTCAAACGGCAAAATGAGTGTTTTTAATGGACAGGGACAGGAATGGACATCATGGACGCGATGGACTTGACGTTTGATGGACGAATGGACAGGCACAAAAAAGTGTCACCTGCTGTACTATCACTCGACTTCTTCTTTTTTGTAAAAGATTGTTCTGAAAAGAAAGCTCCAAGTCATTGGCATATAAGCGTTTCTTCGTCTGATTGTGGTGCCTTTACAAGGCACTGTCTTTGGGGGATTTCCCACCCCAGGTTAAAACCTGGGGTTAAGCATGGTTAAACGCCTACGGCGCAAAGCATTGTGCCGATCCGTCCGATCCGACTGATCTGTCGTCCGTGTAAAGTCCGTGTCCCGTCCGTGTAAAGTCCGTGTGGGTTGCGGGCGATCAGTCCGCGCC
>JAPXLT010000043.1:0-22278 GCA_033809415.1 Lentisphaeria bacterium | reverse complement strand
AGCCAGGGCATTGCCATCCAGATGGTGCTGGACCGTTCCACCTCGATGACTCAGGAGATGGAATATGACAACCAGCGCATGAACCGCTTGCAGGCAGTCAAAAAAGTGTTTGCCAGCTTCGTTTTTGGTGACAAGGACAAAAAATTGCCGGGGCGTCCCAACGACTTGATTGGCGTGATCACCTTTGCCCGCTATCCGGATACCATCTGCCCGCTTACCCTCGGCCATGCGGCACTGCGCCCCTTCCTCGAGAGCATCCAGATCGTCAATCTGCGCAGCGAAGACGGCACCAATATCGGCGATGCCCTCGCGCTGGCAGCAGCACGCCTGCAAACAGCGGAAGAAACACTCGCCCGCCAGAACCGCAAAGACGCCGACGCCTACAAAATTAAAAGCAAAGTCATCATTCTGCTGACGGATGGCGAAAACAACTGCGGAAAACGCAGCATTGCCGAAGCCGCCGAACTGGCCGCCAAATGGAACATCAAAGTCTATGCGATCGGAGTCAGCGGCGGAACCGGCGCTAACGTCATTAACACCTTGCTCGGACAATTCCGAGTCGCCGCCAATTCCGCACCCTTTGACACCAGGCCCCTGCAGGAACTCGCCGATAAAACCGGCGGACTCTTCCGCCTGGCAACCGACTCCGAGAGCCTGGTGGCCATTTACCGTGAGATCGACCAGCTCGAGCGCAGCGAGGTCGAATCCATCCGCTTCGTTGATTACAAGGAACTTTTTCTGCCATTTGCGGCTGCCGCCCTGGTACTGCTCGTGCTTCAACAGCTGCTCACGGCAACGGTTTTCAGGAGGATTCCATGAACGGCACCTGGTATCATCTCTCCATTCTGCACGCACTCTGGCTGCTGCCGGTTTTCTGTGCCTTGTTTGCCTATGCCGCCTGGAAACGGCACCAGGCCTTAAAGGCTTTCACCGGAACGGCACTGCTCGAGAAGCTGACCGCTACGTACAGCAGCAACAAACGCCTGTTAAAGCACATCCTTTTTCTGCTGGCAATTTTATTTCTGATTCTGGCCATGGCCCGCCCGGCCTGGAATCCGGTACCGCAAACTGTACGGCGTGAAGGACGTGATGTCATCTTCCTGCTCGATGTCTCCCGCAGCATGCTTGCCGATGACTTGAAACCCAACCGCCTCGAGCGCGCCAAACTGGCCATTGATGACTGCCTTGAAGTCCTCGAGGGCGACCGCGTCGCGCTGGCCGTCTTTGCCGGCAATACCGTTGTCCGCTGCCCGCTGACCCAGGATTATGGCTTTTTCCGCATGATGCTTGCCGATGTCTCGACCGACACTGTATCACGCGGCGGCACCTTGATTGGCGATGCCCTGCGAAAAGTCGCCCGCGATGTTTTCGACCAGCAGGAACGCCAGTACAAGGATATTGTGCTGATTACCGATGGCGAAGATCATGAAAGCTTCCCGCTCGAAGCCGCAAAAACCATCGGCGAAGCCGGCATCCGCCTGATTGCCGTCGGCCTCGGCGATGAAACTGGTACTCCAATCGTCATTACCGACGAAAGCGGACGCCGGGACGTCCTTAAATACAAAGGCGAAATCGTCCGCTCGCGTCTGGATTCCGACACCTTGCGTGCGATGGTCAATGCCACCCCGGGTGGACGCTATCTGCCGGTCGCCACCGGAAATATCGAGCTGGACAAGGTCTATCAGAATCTGATTGCCACCGCCGCCAAGCGCGAACTCGAATCGCAGACTCTCGAGCGTTTCGAGGAAAAATTCCAAGTCTTCCTGGTCTTGTGTTTAATCTGCCTGGCGCTGGAAAGCCTGATCAGTGACCGCAAATCTCTACGCAAGCTGGCCGTATTGTTGCTTGGAATATGCAGCCTGACAGAAGCAGCCCAGGCCAGCAAGCTTCTCAAGTCCGGCAACCAGGCGTTGTCTGCCGGCAAATATGAGGAAGCCCTCGATAAGTATCAGCAAGCCGCCCTCGAGGAGCCGGAGTCCCCCTACCTGCACTATAATCAAGGCTTGGCCTATTTTCACTTGGAGGACTATGCAAAGGCGATAGAATTTTTTCAGCAGGCCGCCGACAAGGCAAAAGAAATCACTCCGCCGGATACGGAGCTGGCCGCCCGCGCCAAACTGGCTATCGGCAACAGCTTCTTCAAAGAATGCAAACGCCAGCAGGACAGTGATCTGAAGAAAGCAGTCGAGGCCTGTGAAAAAAGCATTGTCAACTATCAGGATGCCCTCCGCCTGAATCCGAAGTTGACGGTAGCAAAAGCGAATATGAAACAAGCCCAGTTAGCCTTAAAAAAGCTCATGAATGACTTGAAGGAGTTGCTCAAGGAGCAACAGCAACAACAGCAGCAGGCCAAGGAGCAGGCGGAAAAATTAGAAAAGCTTGCGCAACAGCAACAGCAAGCCGCCGAACAAAGCGCCAAGGCTGACAAAGACGGCGATCAGACAGCACAGACTCAGCAGAAATTACTCGAAGAACAGCAGCAGATCAGCAAAGAGACCCGGAAACTGGCCGAGGAACGCCCGGAACAGCAAGACCCTGTCCGACAGAAAATGGACGAAGCATCCGAGCAGCAGAAACAGGCTGAAGAAGCTCTCGAAGAGCAGCAGTTCAAGGAGGCCTCGGAAAAGCAGAAGGAAGCGGCAAAACTGCTCAAAGAAGCCCGCGAACAAATGCAACAGGAACAGCAAGCACAGCAAGAACAACAACAGCAACAGCAGGGCGAACCGGAACAAAAGCCGGAGGAGGATGCTTCGGAAAAACAGGAGCAGCAAGCGCAGGAAACGCCGGAAGATTCTGCTGAACAAGAGGAAAAAGAGCAGGAAGCGTTTAATTTAAGTGAAGACGCCAGCGACATCCTCGATGAAGAACGCAAAAACCAACTGCAGCGACGCCTGCAACGCCCAGCCGAAACCCGCCCCGTCGATAAAGACTGGTAAAACAAGACGTCAGTGAACCTGGATGACAGGGGATTTTTTAACCACGAAAAACACGAACGGACACGAAAATTTCGTGCCTTTTCGTGCTTTTCGTTGTTCAAAAAGAAATTCATGGTAAACTATCCAATGAAGAACCTTTTCATTTTACTTTTTTTCTGCCTGCCTTTCATCCCGGCGTATGCCCAGAAAGTCGAGGTCGGCATCGAGTCTCAGGATGTCTATCTCAACGAACCCTTTATCTTCCAGATACGGGTTTCTGCCGATGAGGAAGTCTCTGCGCCCACATTACCACCAATGCCGGGATTCACGGTTGTTCCTCAGCCGCCGCAACGCAGTCACTCGAGTCAGCTTTCCATCATCAATGGCCGTCGCACCCAAACCATCACCGTCACGACCACATTCAACTATCTGCTGACCCCACAGAAATTAGGGACGCTGACCATTCCTTCGGTCGATGTGAATGTCCTGGGAAGCGTCAAACGCACGCAACCCATCCCGGTCACCGTCCGCCAACCCGAAAAAATCGACGGGATTGCCTTGCAGCTGCAACCCTCCACCCGGGAATGTTATGTCGGCGAGCCGGTCATGCTCACCTGGCGCTGGTATATTGACCGGCAAATCTATCAGTTCGCCTTCAATCTGCCCGTGCTTACCATGCCGGACTTCTCATTCCCGGAATATCTTCCGGAAATCGACCCGCGACGGCAGCGACAATACCAGCGCATCGCCAATCATCAGAATGCAGACCTGATCGCCATCCAAAGCAATGCACGCCTCCAAGGGAAAGCAGTCACCGTATTGACCTTCGAAAAACCCTTTATTCCGCTCAAACCAGGCACCTGGAACCTGCCGGAATCCGCCGTGCTCTGCGAAATCGAAGATACCCGAGCCGGTCGCGCACCAGCCCGCAGAAGATCCCCTTTCGATGACTTTGACAGCTTCTTCGGACGCCGTACCAACACCCGGAAAATCAGCGTTTCCGCCCCCCCGGTGACGATCAATGTCAAAGCTCTGCCAACAGAGAATCAACCGGACAATTTCAGCGGGATCGTGGGCGCTTGCAGCATTTCCGTGACAGCGGAGCCTCTCGAAGTCAATGTCGGTGATCCGATCATTCTGACCATCACCCTGGCCGGTCCGCGTTTTCTCGATCACCTCAAACTGCCTCCGCTGGAAACGCTGCCGGGTCTGACCGGACAATTCAAAATCTCGAACGAGGAGCCAGGCCAGGTGCAGAATGGCACTAAAGTCTTTCAACGCACCCTGCGTGCAAACCATCATGAAATCAGTGAAATCCCGGCGCTGGAAATTCCCTTCTTCAATTCCCAGAAAGGCGCATACGATTTTGCCCGTTCGGCACCAATCCCGATCAAAGTCGAGCAAGTTCGCCAAGTGACTCTGCTGGATGCACAGGGTTCCGCGTTGGTCGCAAAGGATGCCCCCGTCAGTCGGGAATTGCAGATTTCCGATGTTGGCATTGCGCACAATTATGATGCAGCAGCCATACTTTCCGCCCGCAATCATGATCCACGCCTTTGGCTGGCTTCTCCAACTACCCGCAGCCTGCTGCTCATTCCGCCAAGCATCTGGGTTCTGGCCGTCCTGTCAACTGCCTGGTTCCGACGGCGCAATGCCAACCCCGGCGTCTGGGCTGCCCGCAAAGCTGGAAGCCAGTGCCGCAAACGCCTGCAAAAAGTCAGGACGGACTCGCCGGATGCCCTCGATCAGATTTTCGACATCCTGCAGGAATATCTCACTGCCAGATTCCAGCTTAAACCCGGCGTAGTCACCTATACTGATCTGAGCAACCTGTTGCAGGCAAGAAAAATCACGCAGGAAGCCTGCCTGCCCTTCAAAGACATTTTTGCCGCCTGTGAGGCAAGCCGTTTTGCCGGTGCAAGCGGCCAGTCCGCCGGGGAAATCCGTGCTGCCGCACTCGAAGCCGTACAAAAACTGGAACGCACCCTATGAAAAGCAAGCTCCTCTTTCTTCTTCTAACCATACTGACCTGCTGCCAACTCGATGCACAGATGGCAGCGGATCAGGCCGCATTGCTCTGCAGCGAAGCCGAAGCGCTCTTCCATGAAGCCAATGAAATCAGCCGGCGCGAACCCGCACGAGCCCTCGAACTATGCCGCAATGCCGCAGCACGCTACGAACGTGTCCTTCTCGAATCCAATCTGCAAAACAGCAAAATCCATTATAATCTCGGCAATATCTATTTCCGTATGCAGGATACCGGACGGGCCATCCTCGAGTACCGCAGAGCCTTGCAACTTGATCCCAATGATGCCAAGCTGCTGCAAAATCTGCAATTTGCCAGAGCCAGCCGACAGGATCAGTTCAAGGAACCCGAACAAACCCGCATCCTCAAAACCCTGTTTTTCTGGCACTATGATTTTCCTTTCTATCTGCGCCAGGCTGTCTTCCTCACGTTTTTCCTGCTGCTCTGGCTTTGTGCCACAGTTTGCATCTGGTATCGCCCGTTGTGGCTGAAAGTCTGCCTGTTTTTTGCAATTATCATAAGTATCGGCTTTGGCGCATCCCTGGGACTTACGCTGCACCAGCTTCAAACCGAACGCTTTGGCGTCATCCTGGCGCGTGAAGTCGTCGCCCGCAAAGGCGACAGCGACAGCTATGCACCCAGTTTCACCGATCCACTCCATGCCGGAACAGAGTTCAAACTCCTGCAACAACGCCAAGGCTGGACCGAAATACAACTCCCAGACGGACAAACCTGCTGGCTCCCAAACCAGGAATTCGAACTACTCTAAAAATATTTTTTAATATTTTTTAACAACGAAAAGACACGAAAAGACACGAAAATTTTGTATAGGGTTGTTGCTTCGACGGATAGGATTGCACGCAGTTTAAAAAGTGACGCAACCGTCCTGGTTGTCAAAGTAACACTTCTACAAATTTTCCGCGCTTTCCGTGCTTTCCGTGGACAAAAAATAGATTCTGATTGCCGATCAATAAAAAGTCAACTGTTTTTTTAGGTTCCATAGTTCAGGGATTTTCGAGTTTGAACTGCAAATCGTCAATAAACACGGTGAAGATTCTTCCGGTTGACGGGATATTATGATGACGGAAGTCAACGATGAACTGGAAAGGGGCATCTAAGGTCTGGTTCTTATCACCGCCGCGAATGGCAGGCGGAACAGCGGTCAGGTCCCATTCCAGCAGGCGCCAGCCCTGCCAGTCGATTGTACCACTCTTCCCCCAGAAAAGTTCACCTTTCGCATCACGAAAACGCGGAATGAATGACGCATGGCTGTTATCGCCGAACATGTTGAAGCGGACGCATACGACCTTGGCACCGGCAGCAATATTCAGGCGTTGCGAGAAAAGCTTGACGGTCCATCTATTGTGCGCATTAGGCGGAAGCTCGACATGAAGGCGAAGAGAACTTTGCCCGGAAACGGCTTGTTCTGTCGAGAGTTCGGCCGTGCCATCCAACGGCTTGCCATCGTCTCGGGTAAGCGGTGCGTAGTAAATCAGGTTCCAGGGGTTGCTGTTTTCAAAGTCAAAGGCAACCCAGCCATCAGCTGACGGCGTTGGCAACGCGATAGGCTGCGGCGGCTTGGGCGGAGCAATCAGCTTGGGCGGGGCGCTGGCAGCAACCTGTTTATCGGCGGCGATTGGCGCCAGGGGCAGGACGGCCGTGCGGTCGGGGCCGGCAACGGCATTCTGCCCCAGGAAGCGCACGTTAGGAGCAGTAAAGCGGTAAGTGTCATCGTATACCGGTGCCGCAACGACGGAGTCCTGCTCCTGGCCGGTCGCCTCCTGAAATTGAGTCAAACTGATGGTGTCAGTATCCAGGACAAATCGCCCGGGGTGAAAAGCATTGGCAGAGGCGACATACTTGGCAGTGGGCATGACCTGGACTTCCCGGCCAGCGGCGGCGACAATGGAAGCATGCAGATGCAGTTCGCCATTTTTCCGCACAAGCACCCCGGTATTGCCACCAAGAAATGCGCAATTGCTGACAACGACCTTGCTCTTGTCGTCAACGATGAAAGCAGGGGTGTCCGGCGAGCCGATGACAACGACATTCTTGAAGAAGAAGAGGCCTTCTTCCATAGGATTGCCTGGCGTGTAGCCGAGACCGTGCGCCTTGCCAGACTGAATGTGAACCTGGGATTCGCAATTATTGCGGACGACGGCGTCCTCGAGACTGCGCGCACCACCGTGGAAGTTGACGCCGATGCGGCGGTTGTTTTCGACCAGGACGCCCTGATACCAGGAGCGTGAAGCCGTCACATCCTGGATGCCGTAGTTATTATCGTGAAAATGGCCGCCGCGCACCATGGCGGCGACATCCTCGTGAATGGAAAATCCATCATCACCATTGTAGCGGCTTGTGATATTCTCGAAAAAAAGCCCCCGGCAGTAGCCATGGATGTTGAAACCATCGTTGGAAAAGTATTCGGCAACCAAGTTTCGTACGGTGATATAGCTACGGTTTGACAAAACAACGCCGGAGGCTCGCCCTGTGACATGGAGTCCAAAGTCAGCCGGACTGCGTCCCGGTTCGCAGCGAATATACATACCGTCGGTCGTGCAGAGAGCCTGGCCGGGCTGCATTGTATCCGGTTTGCTGCCGTGCGGCAGCGGCCTCGAATCACGATCCACCAGGTATGGTGCCAAGGCGCCGTGCTTAATTTTGGCGGGTTGGAAGAACAGGCCGTCGCCTTTGTCCTGCCACTGATCTTCGGGAACTGCCTGGAGACCGCTGATGACGGCGCCGTTGCCTTCAATGGTGATCGGCTTGGCCGGTGTTCCGTTAATCGGCAGGGCAATGCTTTCATAAAACATCTGCCCGGCGGCAAGGGAAAGAGTATCGCCTGGCTCCAGCAAACGAACCGCCACGGCAATCGTCTTTTTGGCAGATGCGGCGGTCAGGCCATCCTGGCTATCCTGGCCATTCTGGCAGTCAACGTAAACTGTTTTGGCGGCAACCGCCAGGGAGGCGAGCAGAGCGAACAAGGCGAGAAAAATGGTTTTAGGCATGGCTGTAACTCTTGATGATGCTGGTGAGCGAAAAGAGCCGTTTCGGCTGAGAAAATTTTTCGTGCCTTTTCGTGTCTTTTCGTTGTTAAAAAAGTCAGAATTGGCATTCCCAGAGGTATCCGGCTCGGTTTGCGGTATCGGTTTCTCCGACGAAGGCGCGATGCTCGTTGATCAAGGTAATATCATGTCCAATAAAGAGGGGGATGCCGGACTTCTCGTCATGGATATGCCCCAATATGGTAAATTTCTCCTCGACCGGATTATAGGCGAACATGTGGCACTTTTCCAGAAAGCCTGCTATTCCATAGATTGTGCCATTATTCCCCAGAGCCAGAGCCGGTATTCTGGTTTCACCAGGCACCGGCTGCCCCAGATCGACAACTTGGCCGGTTGTCGGATCGAGTCGATCCAGGTTGCCCGCCGCTTCGCCAATGTAAAGCATGCCATCGTTGCCCAGGATCATGCTGTCAATCGGCCCTGCTCCGGGATACATCAGGTTGCATGACTGGACCGTCTGCGGCAGAGCATGGTAAAAGAAACGGATATCGTCTTGTTCCGGATCATAGCAAAATAAATTATGCGTACGGCAATTCCAGGTGGCCCAGAAGCGCCCTGCCCTGTCCAGGCTGACAATATGCGGAATACTTCCCATGTAATCAAGACGCAAAAGTTTTCTCTGCTGTAAGCTGAAAACAAAAAATGCAAAGATGGGATAAGTAAAACCATATACGAGCTGCCGTTCCTCATCAACAGTGATCGTCTGGATATAATTGTGCTCGAAGGGAATCCCCAGAAAATCATAGTGATCCTGATCGGGGTCATAACGGAAAATCCTTCCGCCGCGTCCCTCTTTCATCTGATCCTCCCGGTGCAGGCAAGCCGTTGCTCCAATCAGGCTCCCATCCTTGCAAAGATGCAAGGAACGATGAATCTTGATTTCAAATTTTTCCGCATAATCAGCGAAATTCAGGGAACGGAAAGTCTTATCCGCCAGAGAAAATTCATACATCAAATCGTTATCAAATGCAGTCAAGCCGCAAAAGACACTATTCCGCTTTGCATGATACTGCAACGAAGTGAAGGAAATCAGATTGCGTTTCCAGTCCGGATGGGAAGTAAACTCCCGGTATCCCAGTGTCGAAAGGGGCACCCCGACCGGTTTTTCCAACTCCCGTAAATGATAGGCTGTAGAAATCAATGAAAAGTCTCCTTGTAAAAAAACAGTAACGGACTCGACACGGACGGGACACGGACGGGACACGGACGGGACACGGACGGAACACGGACGGGACACGGACGGAACACGGACGGGACACGGACATTCCTGCCCCCTGCACCCTGCACCCTGCACCCTGCCCCCTGCACCCTGCACCCTGCACCCTGCACCCTATTTTTTGCTTTGTATCTGACGCACCGCTTTGCCAAGCACCTTGCGAACTCGATCAACCCCGCAAGACGATGAAAGCGGGAAACGCACCCCGAGAACCATTTCCTGCGAACACATTGCAGCGATAGCCCTCTGCTCCTGGAAAAAGGCTGGGACTTCGGCAAAGCCGGTGCGCCGTGCCTCTTCGAGAGCCGCAGCAAAACTCTCCTGATCTTTCCAATATGGGGAACCATAATCTGCAAAAGGATAATGCTTCTGCAACTCTTCGCCGGCATAATGATTGGCTAGCAGACAAATTCCGCTGGCAGTTCCATAAATGGGCAAATTCTGAATGGAATTCTGGATGGAGTTCATGCCTTCGGATGACAGGCGCATCTTGATCAAAAGATCATACCCTTCCAGTTCGAAGAGAGTTACGACACAGGCCGGCAACTCATCAATAATCATCTGCATGGCTTCAGCAATGCGTTCGAGCAGTTCCTTCTGCTGATTGCGAATACATAAATTGCGAAGTGCCGGACCGATGTGATAGCGCTCGAAACGATCTTTACAGACAAAACCCTTGAATCTCAAGGTACGCAACAAATTATGAATCGTAGTCTTACCAAGTCCAGTCAAGGTCGTTAATTCATTCAACCGCACTCCCTCTTCACGTTCCGCGACCAGAGACAGTATGTCGATTGCTCTCACAAGTGATTGTACAAGCTCATTTCCTGGCATGTGATCTCAATTCCTTATCTGTAATTGCCTCATCAGGGCTGCTTGAAGCGCATAATGGCCTCTGCAAGCCGACGGCGTTCGAGATCGAATTCCTCCGGTGCCCACCAGGACTTTTCGTGAATGTCCAAGACATCTCCAAAGCGCTCCTTGTAATCCGTCAGCCCGGCAGGCAGCTTGCTGTGGATTTCGGCGAGCAGCTGTCGGCCTGCGGCGGCAGCTTCAGGCTGGTCTGCGGCGTGCTTCTGACAGAGTTCTTCCAGCAGGCGCAAATAGCGGTAGTCGTCGATGCCCTCGCGGATCGACTCCCACTGCAAGGTCGAGATGATCTGGCCGTCTTGCATAAAGACCGTGACGTGATCGCTGCCGCGTCCATCAAAATCGTTGAACATATCCCCGCAGGGATTCAGATATGCCCAGTAGAATTGGCCGCGTGCGCCGGTGCGGTAATGGAAGAACCCGGCCTTGAACCGTACCGCATCGGGATATTCCCGGGCACCATTACTATACCACCAGAACTCCTTTCCCGGCAGGGCAGCGCATTCGGCCAGGATGCGGTCAGGTTGGAAAGTATCATAATTGACTGTATAGCAACGCACATCCAAGCTATTGCCGATAGCATTGACGTCATTCTGGCTTACTGTCGAGTAGGTGCGCAGACCCGGCACGCTTTTCAGCTCATTGTAGATTTTGACTGCCCGTTCGAGGCGATCTTTTCCGCCACAGAAAGGCTCATCGACCGGATAAAAGAGCAACTCACGCCACTTATTGCGTTTGACGATCGCAACCAGTTCGGCAGCCCGCTCCGCGCTGATATTACCGCCACAGGAATATGGCACCGGATGTTGCGGGAAGCCCGCACTGTCCAGAGCTGCATTCACTCGGCGCAGATAATCCTCGTCCATGGGCTGCTTTCCGCTATAACTATCGAGTATTACGGTAGACATATTGTGCCTCCGCATATCCTGCAGGGTAGCGTGTAGCATGGATTCGGGCAAGGCGAACAGATTGCTGTGTGGATTGCCGTAGTACATTCCAAAGCAGCCGTAATCGGAAGATTCCGGCAATATGAACGGATAAACTTCGAGTTCAAGCGGTATGCTTCGGGTCGGCTTGCCTGCGGCAGCGAGGTTCAGGCTTGCCTGATAGCGCCCGGCGCGGGCTGAGACTGGCACTTCCGCCAAGATATAGAATTGCAGCGACTCTCCTTGGCGGACATCGCTGTACTGGCGCGGTTCGAGTACCTCGGGAACCACTGCCCAATGCAGCCGGGCGCCTTTGCGCCCCACCTTCTGCGGATGCTGCCGCACATGCAACAGCTGCACGACACCGGGGAAATCGCCCTGCATCGTCAACTCGACCTGCTCCAAATCCTCGAGGGCATAGATAGCCAGGGTGCTTGCACGGCTGCTGCCGCGAGCGGCCTCGAGACGCAAGGCAGACTGCCGCTGGGCTGCTGTCGGCGTAGTCTGGCGGTAGATGCGCTGCTGGATAGACGGCATATAGGGAATATAGCCATAACGGATATCCGCTTTATCGGGGGTTGGCGGCTCACTATGGGTAGGCTGTGCCTGGTAGATATATTTTTTGGCTTTACTCTCTTCAGTGCACTCCAGCATCAGGCGGTTGACCGCATCATCAAACTCCTGTCGATCATCACGCGAGGCAATCAGCAGCGTATTCAACAGCCACGAACCTTCCAGGGTGATTTCCAAGCGGTCGCCAGCAATACTGAACAGAGCCGTATCCCAGGCAAAATCGCCGGGAGCGGTCTGGCTGAGGCGCATGCTCTTGCCCGCAAATCTCAGGGTACATCCGGGACCGGGAAAGAGGTAATCGCCGGAAAGCGCCAACATCTGATAACGCCCCGGCGGCAGCGAAATCGACAATATGCGATCCTGTTTTGCGGCCGCAAAAGCTGCACGACCAGGACCAGGTTTCCGGCGGTCGGCAAAGGCGATGCCGCTCTTATCGCCGAAAGCCTCCAACCCCAGCAAGTGAAAGCCCACAGTTGAAGCGCTATGTTCTCGAGCCAGGCTGTAAGCCTTGACCTTGCTATCAGCTGACGGCAGTGCGGCAGGTGCAGCGTTTTTTTCAGTTTCCTGGAGATAAATCGCCTGCATTTCCACTACCCGGGCGGCGGGATCAAATATCGTCAGGCGCAACTGCTCGATTGCTATGTCGGGAAAATCGAAAGTATTGACCGTAAAATCCGGTTGTGTAATGCTATAATACTGCGGATCATCGGGGGTCATATTTGCAAGCAGCTGCTCAAATTCCCGGATGCGATTCTTGAATTCCGCCAGCTGCACCCAAGCATCACCGTTATAAGCCTCAAGGATATAATGGTGCAGCAGGTGGTCAATGTTAGCAGTCGAATGATAAACCACGACTCGGTTGATCTTCACCGGCTGGTCGTAATGGAAAGTCAGCGTATGCGGCGGCTTGGCGCCGCGTTCGGTGCACCAATAGGCATGCCGCGCCCGGCCGGTCTTTCCGTCAGCCGCATTTCGGGCCGGAGTAACGGAAAGTTCGGTACTGGCGCTCACCCGACTTGGTGAAAATACCTTGGCGCACAGAAACGGCACAGCTATCAGCAAAGCAAAAACAAATATTTTAATTTTCATCGTGATCTCCTATATTCCCAACCACCAGATGTCATTGTCTTTATCCAGTGGAATCTGCTCTTTGGGAAGCTGTTCGACATGGCCGTCATAATAAGCCGTGGTCATGCGATTTTCATGCGCACCGAACAAAACCGTAGGACCAGGGGTCAAAAAAGAGGTGCCCACATGGTTTTCGCCGAACAAGGCACACTGACCCGGATATTTGAGGACGTTCAGGTTGACCGACTCGTAGCGTTCTTGCAATTTAGCCACCCAGTAGACATTGTAGGCGGCATTGCCGTAGGTCAGGCAATCCTCTTTTTTTTGGTCTTTGATGGTAATTGCCATTTGCATGGCCTCGGGGCAATGCAGCAGACGGTCGCCGTATTTCAATTCCTTGTTGCTGAGAACCAAATAACCACAGGTGTAGATTTCGCGTGTGCGAACCGGCCATTTGACGTCTTTATCAAACCGCTGATTCGGGGTCATGTGATCGTTGAAATCGAGAGCATATTGATGAAAGATCGTCGCCAGCTGCTTGCGGTTGGAGACGCAAGTCATTCCCCGAGCGCGCGCCCGGGCTTTCTGCAATGCCGGCAAAAGCATCGAAGCCAAGACCGCGATGATGGCAATTACCACCAGCAGTTCAATTAAAGTAAACCTTTTACGCATGACCATGCCTCCTTGCCTTTTAGCTGTTACTACAAAAAAACGACGCACAAGTTTCTGACCTTGAAGCTCTTTCTCATTTTTGATAATCTTTTGAACTTTTTGATTTTTCGGTGATGTGAGAGGGAAACCGGCTTCATGCCGGCGAGCCGCCGGCGCTCCATATCGCCTCCGACGCAATTGCGTAAAGCCGACCTTGGCACACAAGAATTTTGGGCAGGAATTATGTCGCGCCCTTACAGGGCTTTGCCGATAGTGTGATCCCTGCCCCCAGGGCGTTGCCCTGGGCTGGTATGTCACGCCCATTCAGGGCTAATTCCAACATCGTCGATCCGACTGATTCGACCGATCCATCGAAGAAACCAATAGGCCAGATCACAAATCCGCGTACCATTTCATCCGTCAAAGCAGCAACCCTACAAAATTTTCCGCGCTTTCCGTGCTTTCCGTGGACAAAAATAGGTTGTGGACGCCAGTCCACCCCAAGTCCTTTCGTGCTTTTCGTTGTTCAAAAAAAATCCTCCGGCTAGCCAATTTCAGCGACGCATTATCTTTCACCTTCAAGTTGCAACACAGCATAAGTATCGAGAACGAGTTCGTCGCCCTGCAATACGCCGCCGGCAAATGCCGGCGCAAAAAACCGCCTTGGCGCTGCCGTCAGCTTGATCCGGGCTGGTCTCGTTTCGTAATTGACCAAATGCAGGAAACGGCGTCCATCGGGAGCTTGGAACAAGGTCGCCCCCACCGCTTGATTGCTACTCAAGCCGGGTGGCAAGACCGATAGCAGCCGGTCGCCGTGTTCCGGATAAGGCAGCTGCGCAGGCTCCGCCAGACTGCTTCTCGGCACTGCCTCCGGCGTATCTGGGAAATCGCTTTCCGGGGCGGTTTTGCGTTCAAAGGCCTGCAAGTCATAACGTCCGGAGGCTCCGGTAAAGATCACTTTTGGCACTTGCCGGAAACATTCCAGTTGCTGATCGCTAAGCATCTGCACATTGGGCACCAGCAAGGTCTCGACTCCTTGCAGGGCTTCCGCGCCATCCCGTACCACGAAACGGAAAGGAATGCCATGCCGGAGCAGAATCTGCAACAGCCCCCAAAACGAACTCTGGCATTCCTCAGGAAACAACAGGCGCGATTCCCGGTTCACATAAATCGCGGCCGGGGCGATATTCACCGCGCCCTGCCAGATATCCGGATGCTGATGGATGAATTCGGCGAAAGGACGGGTGACAGCCATGAATTCCGGGCGCTCATAAAGCGAGCGTCCGGGTTCATCGAAGCGCAGTCCCCAGGTTGTGCATGGGGTCTGCCCCCAGGCCAGGGCTTCGGCCAGGGTCAAGGCGCACTCCCGGCTGTCCGGCCAGCGGTAGCTGTGGTCGGGGCGATGCAGGTGATGCGAGGGATAGGCGCTGAATCCGGCAGCATCAGCAAATGCATAGATTTCCGTCTGCGAACGTAAGCCGCCCTTGTCATTGATACCCGGAAAGAGCGAATTTTCGGCACAGACCAGATCATGCGTCTCGGACAAATCAGCCGGATAGACATTAATGAAGCCGTCGTTGTCAACCCTGCGGCTGAGCGCTGGATTGCCGCCCAGGATAGCGCCGGGCTTGATGCGGTCTATGCGTTGTCGCAGTTCGCGCATGATGTTTTGACGATGCTGCTGCCGGAACAATGCCATTTCCAGATATGCCGGATCGAGGCCGGAGCGCTGACGTGGAAAACGAAGTCCCGAGAGATCGGAAAAACCGAAGCAGCGAGCGGCCTCTTCGGGTGTATACTTCGCTGCTAGATATTGATGAAATAGCTTCTGGCACAAGGGACAATAACAACCCTTGTAGTAATCGTTGTCGAGACGTATGCCATCCAACCCGCAGTAACGCAGCCCATGTTCGACGCCTTGCAAATAATATTCGCGCACTTGGGGATGCGAAAAACAGAGGCTGGGGCGGTCATAGTTATATTCCAGGCACTTGCCGTCGGCATCCAACGCCAAACACTGTGCAGCCCAGGGATTTTCCAGCATAAACAGCTCTTCCTGCACAGAAAAGAACTGAAAATAACCTATGACTTTCAGTCCGACGGCATGGGCATTCTCCACCATTTGCCGGGTGCGTTCGATCTCCGCCGCCTCACCTTGCAGACCGTAGCCGTAAAGGTAATGAATCTCCACGAAGTCATATCCCGCATCGCGCATCTTCTGCAACGCAGGCTTTTCGTGGCATGCCAAATACCAGCGACGCCATTCCGGCGAAGCGTGATTGACCAGACCAAGCACTCGGATACGGGTTCGTAAACTATACTGCTCAGTATAGTGAAAACCCATGTTCATCAGCTTGGGCGCAGACAAAAACGAACTCCTGGACATGGCACAACTCCTGCAACATCGTAAATACAGGCAGAACATCCATCATAGATGGACAATCGTTCCGAAATTATGATATACTGTACGTTTCGAAATTCTTTTGTCAAATTTAAATTTTCCAATACTCTATAATTTTTTTATGAACTGCGTAAGGCGTCAGTGAACCCGGGGTAGGCAAGAAATTCTTTTTGAACAACGAAATGCCCGAAAGGACACGAAAAAATTTCATGGAAGTAACTTTTTCTGCGCGAATGTGTCGTGCTTGCCATGAAATTTTTTCGTGTCCATTAGTGTCTTTAGTTGTAAAAAAAGTCCCTATCACCCAGTTTTACTCCTGACCCATTACCGCGATGCTTATGCCGGTGAGCCCCCGGCGCAATTGCGCAAAGCCGACCTTGGCACGCAAGAATTTCGCCAGTGCAGGTTCATCCGTCAAAGCGACAACCCTACAAACTTTCCGCGCTTTCCGTGCTTTCCGTGGACAAAAAATAAGTTGTGGGCGTCAGCACGACTCACCAGCTCATTGTAGTGGCGAAGACCACAGACTACCTTGACCAGACCATTCTCACGGTGCTCGATGAGTTGCTGAAGATAGTATTTCCGGGGAAACAGCACGATTTGCTCCAATCGAAATTCGGTTGCATTTGTGACTAAGCTTCGGTTGACATAAGGCGTTTTGTCTAGTTTTCAAGTCAGTCATCTCCACTTGCGCGTAAAACTTTCGTGCTACTATCACCCAGAATCTTGTTTTTTGTGAAAGATTTTCAAAAAACCGATGCGCAAGTTACTGGCTTTGAAGGTCTTTCTCATTTTTGAGAATTTTTTTTGAACTTTTTGATTTTTCAGTAATGTTTTCAGCAATGAGAAAGGAAAACCGGCTTCATGCCGGCGCTCCGCCGGCGCTCCATATCGCCTCCGACTGAAAAAGTAAAGCCGACCTTGACACGCAAGAATTTTGGCAGAGCAGGCTCATCCGTCGAAGCAGCAACCCTATAAAAATTTTTCGTGTCTTTTCGTGCCTTTCGTGGTTAAAAAACTACCTACCATTGCTGGAAGACCTGTTCGAGGATTTCGGAGCATTTTCCGCATCCTTCTTTGGTGCAATCACGCATCTCCTTGCAGTGAAGCACTTGTTTCCATTCTGTCGGGAAACGTGAATTATCCATCACGTACGGCGCAAACGTCCCGGCGAATCCCGGTTCGGTGAGGTCGAATAGATTGCCAAAAAACTTTCTGGAGGCATAGGCGCCCAGAACCATCCGGGGATTTGGATGTGTCCTCGTTGCGAGCTTCACCACCTCGAAATACGGTTCGTATTCCGCCAGGTCTTCAGGTCGGATCCAAGTCGAGCGGAGGAAAGCAAGGGGATTTTTCCGGTCTGCATACAGCTTCCGGCAAAGATGAGGCTGGAATTCCTTCACATTGGCATGTGCGGCGACTTCTTCGTCGTGTCCCAGCAGGTTGTCATGGAACGTCTGGAACGGGCAACAGCGGAGGCAGCCGCTATTGACCAACATGCAGAGTTTTTTCCCGTGAGCGACGCACCATGCGTGATATTTTGCAACGGAATCCAAGTCGCGCTGAAGATCGCGGCGAATATGGAACGAATCGAAGAGATCGGAGAGGGATTCCATCGCGGAAACGGAATCGATCCGCATGTTCACGGATGCTCGCGTCTCGATGGAAGGAAACGCTGTCTTCACCGTCCATGCGACGAACGGGCTGGCGGTCGTCACGATTTCGGGCAAAAGTTCCAGTTCCTCGAGATAGGCAAGAACCGATTCAACTTCCCGGCGCAAATCCTCTCCGGCGGCGCGTCCTCCGTAGCAGTTCGCATTGAACAGCAAATCCAGCTTGACGCCCATCGAGCGGACCGCTGCAATTTCCTCTTCCAGCTCCGCCTGTGCGCTCCAATCGCGTGCACCGCGGCTTGAGCCGAATGCGGGGCGTCCGGTTGGCAGTCCCGGCCACGGGAAATACACTTCCGCCACGGCATCCCTATAGTCGGACACGATATTCCAGAACGGCTCTCCGCTTTCCGTCTGTCTGTAACCGATGGCGAATTTCATTCTGACTTCTCCTTGGGCGCCAGCTCCATTTCCAGCGTTGCCCTGTATTCAGCCGCCGCCAGGTTGATCTTTTCGGCAATTCCCGGGACTTCTTTATCCAGACGCACCCCAAGCGCATAGTTCCCGAACAAGAAAAACGCCTTGGTGAGTCCCGGCGCATGCTCCTCCATCCGGTAAACAAGTTCCGAACGCACCTTCCGCTTGACTTCCAGGAAGCGTTCTTCGTTCTGCCATCGGGCAAGACCATATTCGGCAAAGGGGAAATTACGTTCGAAGGCACTCGCATTGGCGGCACAGGATTGCAGGCAAACCGCCGAAGCCGAGACATACGGGGAAAACGTGACCAGCGTACGGGGTGCCCCCTGCTGAAGTTCACCAGGGCGGTCGGGAGACATCCGTAGACGGCATTCGACTCCGCCCGGCAGCAGTTCGGAAAAAGTCAGGACGGCTTCCGGAAACATCCGGTGCAGTCTTCGCAGTTCCCGTCCTGCTGCTTTCAGGAGAATCGTATTGTGCCGCAAATCCGCAAGCTCGCGGATAGCGTTTCCAGCGTAATATCGGTTTGCATTGTCCTTGTCCAGAAATCCCCGGGCGCGCAAGGTGCGAATCAGATTGTACGCCGTCGGTTTTTTGAGTTCGAGATGATCGGCAATTTCATTCAGGCGCATGCCATCCGGTGACGCGCAGACTAGCCTGAGGATGTCCAAGGCCTTTAGCAATGAAAGAACGTAATCTGATTTGGCCATGCTTCCTTATCTCCCTTTGCCAAATGAAAAACTACACATACGGCAACGCTTCAATCCGCGTCAATAACTTCTTTTTGCTTCCGGAAAATGGTTCCCTTCGAGTATTCTGGCGGCGTGTTCCAGTCCACACGCCATTCCGGGCGTCGGCGGAACTTCTGCCGGAAGGTGTTCTGGAGCACTCCCCGTGCTTCCAGACTGATCATGCAAGCACGGGTGCATCCGCGAGCACCGCAGACCGCCTGACCGGTATTGTAGACATTGCGCGGTTTGTGATAGAAGGGGGACCAGTCGCCAGGAACACTGGTGGGAACTCCCTGCGTATATGGATCCTTCTGCTCTACGCCGGAATCTTTTGCCCCGACAAAGGAGGCACCGCAGGCGCGCATGTCCAGG
The DNA here is from genome assembly GCA_033809415.1 of Lentisphaeria bacterium. Lineage (GTDB taxonomy): Bacteria > Verrucomicrobiota > Lentisphaeria > Oligosphaerales > Oligosphaeraceae > JAQVUB01. The sequence goes on along the minus strand of JAPXLT010000043.1, from coordinate 3,377 downwards.
TCGCTCCACTCGACTTCGTGTCCGGCCAAATTTACCTTTATGGTCTTCTCCGTCGAGAAGGCCTGTGCCGGGCATGCCCGGACGCACGCCATGCAGCGGTTGCAAAGCTTCGGTCCACTGTAAATGGGGTCCGGTTCGAGTTCCAAGTCCGTAAGAACGATTCCCACCCGGCAACGGGGACCGAATTGAGGTGAAAGGAACATTTTGCTGAATCCGATTTCGCCGAGTCCGCACAAGTATGCAGCAATGCGAAGATGAATCATCACATCGGGCATGGCCTGCCCCTCGCGCACGGGACGGCTGTAATTCCTCATAGCAAATCCCTCGTTGTCGATCCCGCGCCAGTCGCTCTGATGCCCCATGGGAATCGCTTCGCTGCCGTTGTCCTCGATGAATTTCGAAAGATTGATGACGACCATCGGGATATAAAGATACGTAAGACCGCCATAGCCCATTGCGGAATAGTTGCTAAAATACGTGCCCTCCTCGATGCCGCGCAAACTTCCGCGCTCCACCCGGAACACCATCCCGATGATGGACTTGCATTCAGGCATGATCTGCTTCGGATCCATCTGGATCGGAGCACCCGCCCAACGCTCAATGTTGCCAATGCCAACAGCATCGGCACCCAGTTCCAAAGCCTTCCGCTTGACCGCATCAGCCGCCTTCTGCGGAGTCGAAAAGTCCTCCTGATTGAATGTCCGAGTATAGATCGCCATCGTAATCTCCTGTCACTTACTCTTATCATTGATGAATGCATATTCATCTATAACTTAAATATAATCTTTGTTTTAGCCTTGTCAAGACTATTTTAACAAAAACTGAATTGAAAACTTTTCAGGGCTGATTCCACTCTTGCCCGTCCGACCTGTCCGACCTGTCCGACCTGTCCGACAGAGCACAACCCTAGAAAAAATTTTCGTACTACTGCCAAACTTCTTGTTTTTTGTGAAAGATTTTTTATGGACGATGGACAGGGACAGGAATGGACACGATGGACCAAATGGACAAGAATGGACTGCTGAATGGACAATGGACGATGGACGATGGACAATGGACAATGGACGATGGACGATGGACGATAGACAGGGACAGGAATGGACACGTACAGCAGGTGACATTTTTTTGTGCCTGCCCATTCGTCCATCAAACGTCAAGTCCATCGCGTCCATGATGTCCATTCGTGTCCCTGTCCATTAAAAACACTCATTTTGCCGTTTGAACAGGATTAGGAATTGCTATGACTTCCCGGGGTTTTCCATGTTCCAATTCACATTCTCTATGCTTCCGTATGATTTCTTATGATTTTTCTTGAAATTCCGTTTTTCCGGCACTATGTTTTCGCCGTGGTTCAGAAATCATCCAGCCCCACCCACCCAGGGGGCAACCCACCCTCGATAAGGTACGCGCGCGTGCGCGAACGAAGCGGAAACGGGAGGGCACGCAGCGGGTATGGTGGACGGGATACCGATGCCCCCACCGTATCCTGAACATCACAACCGGGACGGTTGCGCTACTTTTAAACCGCATGCCATCCCATCTGCCAGAGCAGCAAACCTACAAATTTTCCGCGCTTTCCGTGCTTTCCGTGGACAAAAAATGGGTTGCGGGCGGCAGCCCACGCCAAGTCTTTTCGTGTGGTTCGTGGTTAAAAAATCCTTTTTGGACGCGGTCTAATTGTATTCTGCAATCGGAGTTTTCAATGCTGCGTTTCTCTTCCAGTCTATCACGTGGAAGCAGTAGAACAGTCTATTTTATCATCTCCAGTCTGTCATTGATTTCCTCCAGATCAAAAGCCGTCGGGTGTATTTCTGACCATCCGCCTGGCAGAAGTCTTCCAGCACAATGACATGCGAGCAACTGTCCCCAGGTCAATCTAAAAATTCTGGAGATTATTGCCGGAAATGGCAAAAATCTCCAATGAACGCATTGGGCAGGTATGATACGGAGATTATATTATTGGAGATTCTCATCCAGAATGGCAAAAATCTCCAATGAGGAATGGAGCGGATAAATGAAAGAGATTCAACGTCCAAATTATCTTCAGCAATTGCTGGACAAACGTGAAAATGGTCTTATCAAGGTCATTACAGGCATTCGCCGCTGCGGGAAATCCTATCTTCTGGATCCGATTTTCAAAAATGCGTTGCTGAACAAAGGCGTCTCCCCTGAGCATATCATCAAGATTGAACTTGACCGAGAAAGCAGTGTCCGTTTCCATCACGATTCCCATGCCCTGGATCAGTATATTCATTCATTGATTCATGACAATGAAATTCATTACCTTATTTTGGACGAGATTCAACTGGTCGACGGCTTTGAGTGGCTATTGAACGGCCTCCTTTACGAAAAAAACTTAGACATCTATGTCACGGGAAGCAATTCGAGATTTCTCTCCTCCGATATCATTACAGAGTTTCGTGGGAGAGGAGACCAGGTCAGGATTCATCCGTTGTCTTTCAGTGAATATTATTCTGCCGCCTCCGGCGACAAGAACGAAAGCCTGAATGAGTATCTGACATACGGTGGGCTTCCTCCTGTAATGGCACAAAAGGGAGATGCCGCCAAATCCCGCTATCTGACTGACTTGTCTAGCCAGACATACCTGAAAGACATTGTGGAAAGAAACAGGGTTCAGCGAACGGATATTCTGGATGCACTTGTCTGCATGCTTGCTTCAGCTGTCGGATCCTTGACCAATCCGCAAAAACTTTTCGACACATTCAAAAGCAAAGGCGAAAAAGAACTGTCTCTGGGAACTCTCAATTCCTACCTGTCGCACCTTGAAAATGCGTTTGTTGTCTCAAAAGCAATGAAATATGATGTCAAGGGGAAAAAGTACATCGGCACGCCTTTCAAGTTCTACTTCGAGGATCTTGGATTGCGTAATGCAAAGCTTAATTTCCGTCAGCAGGAAGAGACTCACCTAATGGAAAATGTCATATATAACGAGCTGGTAATACGGGGATATAATGTCGACGTCGGGATTGTGACACTTCGTGAAGAGCAAAAGCGCATTCAGACCGAAGTCGATTTCGTCTGCAATGCAGGAAATCAGCGGTACTATGTCCAGTCTGCACTTGATTTATCAGGCAATGAGAAAACTGAACAGGAAATGCGCCCCTTGCGGCAGATTCCGGATAGTTTCAAAAAGATCATCGTTGTGAGGAATCAGATAAAACCCTGGCGCACAGATGACGGATTCCTGGTAGTCGGGCTTATTGATTTCCTGCTCGATCAAAATAGCCTGAACCTCTGAAGACAAGGCTGTCAATGCGTAATACGTCGTCTGTAGTGCGTGGTGCGTGGTGCGGGTCAGACATGGTGGACAGGGTGGACAGGGTGGACAGGACAAGGACATCCCCCTCCCCACGACA
>JAPXLT010000042.1:14881-22874 GCA_033809415.1 Lentisphaeria bacterium | reverse complement strand
GGGGTGTGGGCGGCAGCCCACGCCAAGCCTGTTCGTGTATTTCGTGGTTAAAAAATCTTAAGTAACGAGTATTACCCTGCCCCCTGCGTTCACAGCTCAAGCGATGACAATGCTCCAACCTTGAACCTTGAACCTTGAACCTTGAACCTTGAACTTTAGAACTATATTTGAAGTTTTATTGCCATTGGGAAGCCGTCGGGGTGTTGCAGCGGGAGCACGCTATCGAAAGCCAGTGGTGCTTTTTTCTTTTTTAAGCATTCTCTCGAGCGGCCTTCGTAACCGATACACCACAATTCAAGTGCCTCTGCCGGAATTGGTTTACTGAATTCCAAGTCGAAATAAGTTTTTCCGCCGGCGGGCACGGGGATTGCGAAGAAACGCTGTTTTTTGTTGAAACGGTTTTCCGGATTAAACAGCTCGCCGTAGCTTCCCTTGCCTGGAGTGATTTCCGTAACAGGCGCTGCGAATGTTGAAGTGGTGTTGATGCCGCCGTAGCGCGAAGTATGTGCCAGCACCCTTAGCTCCGAACCTTGCTCCTTTATGCACAATCGCAAAGACAATCCCTTCATGCGATATGGAGAAGTAACCGAAAACAGAAGATGCTGCCCCGTTGCATCAAAGGAAACATTTTCCATTTTCAACTCCGGCACCTGGTGAATGGTATCAACCATGGGGCATATCTGATCCGTGACCGTCATTGTCGAAGGGAAATAAAACTCGACCTGATTTTTGTTGAAAAATGCCTGGAACGGTATGTCATACGGCAATTCTTGCCGCTTTTTCGAGACGATAAGGAAGCGGACATCCTCCGGCAAAAGTGTAATTTCCGACGGTAGTTTTCGGTAGTCGGGATATACCTGCACCGCATTTTGCAGAAAATCGGGAAGCTTATAGCATTGCGGCATAGGATGGGGATTGCGCAGCATAGCCCAGGATTCCCCTTCATAATTTTGGCAGAAACCATATACCTCCCCAAGCCCTGGATTGCCGCCAAACATAAAGGAGTCCTTGACAAAAATGTGCTTGGCATTCTTTCTGGCAAAAGCCATCAGCTGCTTCATGGTGGAAATGTGGTAGTTTGAAAGACTCTCCGGCTGAATGGTCCAGGTAAAGTATGTACTTCCGCGCAGCAGGCAATGCACAAGGTTGTCTGTCCACACAGCATCGGAGTCATCGAATACATTTCGGATTGAGTTTGGAAACTCGTGATTGTCGTAGCTGCTCAATGGCACCATGCTATGGTCTCGACACAGATGATTGTAGTACATCAGATCGCGGTGAGTAGCCGCCGAAGCACGCTGATGCAGCGCAGGAAGAGTCGCATACTCCGAATCGCCAGACTTACTCAGGAATACGTGAGTCGCATACACAAGCCACCATGGCGATGGCCACCATCCATTGCGCACAAGAATGCTTGGATTCACTTTGCGGACTTCCTGCATGATGCGGTTCATCGCGTTGATGGAACCTTCACGGACATGGTCACGAGTGGGATACTTATCCTTGAAGTCAGCGGTGGTTGCGCAGTCATTATCCCAGTCGATCTTGAAATGGAATACCTTTGCAGCAAGTTCACAGAAACGTTTCGCAAGCATTTTTTCCAGCTTCGGATCGAGCAGTACGCCATAGTCTTTCCCGCAATAGGATGAACTCCACCCGGAACCTACCGCAATCCCCTCCTTCCTCAGGAAATCCGGACTCATTCCCATCGGGCCGTTGTGCGAGACCCACAATGAAAGCGGTGGAAAATTCTCCGGTTCCAGTCCTTTTTTTGGTTGGAAGCAGGTATTTCTGTCAAACCATCCCGCATCGAACGTGTAAACGTCCGGATGGAGTCCCAATTTCTGGTATGCGCCTATGAACTTATGCATCGCCTCCCGGGTCACCTTATACTCGAAATTGCCTTCGTAAGGATCAGACCAGAAGGAGCAGAATGCAAAGAATGGTTCGAGCGGCAATGGTGCACGAATGGCATCAATGTATTCGCGGAAACTTTGCATAGGATTGTCTGAAACACAGAAAACGGCTTCCATGCTGCCAAGCTGCTTTCCCTCCCATACTGGATGATGACGCAGAGAATAAGTTGTGGAGGAGGAGGTTTGTTCTTCGATGCGTGCAAAACCCGCCTGATGTGCAAGGCCGGTGAAGATGCGTGCGCCAATCAACGGGTAGCCGCAACCAGGAATTGCGTTTCCTGTCGCCTCTTCCGAGCCAGGTTTAAGATTCTCATCGGCAGCGGCATCCATGTATCCGCACAGCCGCATTGCGCCGTCCGGCACACTTTGCAAGTCCATCTCCACATAATCGGGAGTTGGCAAGTCTCTCTTGGCAGTCACGGACAAGTGCTTGAACCACACTTCCCCGCGCTGTTCCAGAGAAACATGGACACGCAAGTCTGCATCCTCGTACTGATCGTTGTCCGGAACAATCTCCTTGCCGCCCAGGACGATTTTCACCGCAGGCCAACGCAGCCTGACGCCACAAATATCGACTGTCTTCATCTTATCTGTTCTTTCATTTGATAACGACATCATCATCCAGACCTTGCCGACACCGTAGTATATAGACCGCATTCAAAAGGTTTTTTAACCACGAAAGGCACGAAAAAACACGAAAATTTTCGTGAACAGGCGGTCGAAATCATCCCTGGAGCATCATAGCCTCTCCTGCTGCCATACAATGATCTTCTTCAAGCCGCCGCTGCCTTTATCATTTTGCAAGTTGATAGGAGGCAAAGATACTTTCAATAAACACGTAATAATACTTGAAGTTCAATGACTGACTCCAGAAACAGTCAAAACCTTTTGCCTCTCCTAATGTATGGGAACCCACATGCCCGTCCATAAACAGCATCGTGCAACGATCAATGCCGTGCCCAAAACGGAAAGCACACCAGGCGGTATCCTGACGAGTTGTATATACTTGAGGAAGTTTGCTGTTTGTCGGATTAACCGAGTCCGCAATATAGAAGAACCCGGATGGATTCTTTGTGCCATGCATCCACAGGTAATAGGTATCGTTAACACCTGGAGTCCCAACACGAACTTCCCCTAGCAGCCGTTCAGGAAAAGCATAGGTTACAGTGTCCATATAATATATTGAATCAAACTGCGTCGTTTTGAAGTTTCTGTTTGGAGCAACCTTTGGTGCGAAAGGAAAAGCGGCAGGACAGAAGAACATGCCATATTCCTTGCAGTATCCATTGTCAACCAAACCGGAAGATGCCCAGGTCTGACCCTTGACCGCGACCCGGGCAATATATCCATTGTAATCACTTGCGTACAGCTCAAATAACAAACCAAGCTGCTTCTGGTTGCTCATGCAGCCGGTCAAACGCGCCTTGGCTCGAGCTTTGCCTAAAGCAGGCAAAAGCATCGAAGCTAGTATGGCAATGATGGCAACTACTACTAGAAGCTCGATCAGGGTAAACAGCCTTCGGTGCATGATGACTCCTTTTATTTGCGATGCTCAAAAGCAACAGCCTTAACTGTATCGCTTGCTAATGTAATCAGTGTTATCAATTTGTCAAATCAGCAAAAACACGCTTCGTGCTTCATCCCCTCCGAGCATGTAATGCGTCAGTAAAGCTGGGTGACAATTTTTACAACTAAGGGGCTTGCAAAAAATTAACTTTTACAGATCCGATTTTCTGCCGCTACCCCTAAAGACACTAATGGACACGAAAAAATTTCATGGCAAGCACGACACATTCGCGTAGAAAAAGTTACTTCCATGAAATTTTTTCGTGTCCTTTCGGGCATTTCGTTGTTCAAAAAGAATTTCTCGCTTACCCAGGTTCACTGACGCCGTACCCGAGCATCAGCAGGTTGTTTGATCAGCTGAATCATTTTTACAGGGTATCGCCCATTTGTATTGTAAATGGCACTGTTGAATTATCGGGCAACTTCATAGTATCCATTGAACGCAGGCGATTGCTCATCTTCTCAAAAGCAAGCCTTCCCAAGTCCTCTGGCATGCATGCAACCGTCGTCAACCGTGGAGTCGTCTCCGAGGCGATTTTCAGTCCTTCAAACGAGGCCAGTCCCACCTCTTTTTTAAAATGCACTTTTCGTTCTTGCAGATAATCTGCGATCAAGCGTCCGAGGTAATCGGTTGAAGTGGCAAACAATATGCGTTCGCCTGAAAAGCGTTTCAGACATTTGTCAAGCTGTTCTTTGACGCGTTCCGAGGCATAAACCAATCCGCCATCGATAATGTCATTCTTCAGCTGATTCTTTTCCACAAAGTCTTCAAACGCCAGTTTTCTTTCCTGCTCATTTGTTGAAAGCAAGTTCGCCACAATATATATAAATACAGTGTAGCCAAGGCGTTGTCCCAATTCAAGAATTTCCTGCATACCAGGATAGTTCGGCGGCGGCACAGCCAAGGTTGGCAAGGTTGTCGGCCGGTTGACGATGACCAGCGGCTTGCTCAGCTGCGGAAGATATTTAGCCAAAATCTCATCCGATATCTTCTGATCCACAAAAAAACCATCAACAGATTCCTGCATCTTAAGTACCCTGTCCATCATACGCTGTTGTTCATCATCCGTCGGAAATTGGGGAAGCGTAAGGATGCATTCAGGGGGACGCAACAGGGTATATCCTGCGGAAAAAGCACTCATTTCCAAACCTTTTATAATCCTGTTAAAATAATCATCACCCTTTGGATTACAGGAATTCGGACGCAGCAGCAAGCCAAGACAACGGGTTTGCATCCTGAAGTCACCACGTTCTGCAACAAAATACCCGCGTGTCCCGCGATGGATGATCAACCCATGTCGGTTTAATTCCTTCAAGGCATGCAAAACCGTCGGATGACTTACTCCAAAACGCTGGCATAAATCACGCATGGTTGGAAATTTTTCACCGGCGGAATACACTCCGGAGTTCAGCTCGCTGGCGAGTACCGAAACAACTTTTTTGTATAGCAAGGATGAACTCATTTCATGGTCGTTGATAAATTACAATGTGAAATCGTGCTACTATCACCCAGAATCTTTTTGAGTTTTTAATTTTTTGCTGATGGGAGATGCTAAAACGTTCCCTTGGCGTTCTTGGTGCGCTTGGCGGTTGGTTCCTCGTCATTGAACCGCCAAGACGCCAAGGACGCCAAGCAATCGGAGAAAACAACAGACCCAACTGCGATTCTGCGTGCCATTCCATCCATCGAAGCAGCAACCCCTATAAAAATTTTTGTGCCTTTTCGTGTGGTTCGTGGTTAAAAAATCCTATTCGGACACGGTTTAACCAAGGATTTTACGGAGACGCTCGAGGATCAGCTCAACGCCTTTTTGTCCGAGTTCCTTGCTGGCTTTGCTGGCACTTCGCACATACCATTTTTCCTGCGAGAACAGTTTCATATCGACTTGTTCCGGGCAGAGTGCCATCATCAGGGACGTTTCCCCCTCGCCGGCATGATCAAACGGGTACTGTTTAATGATCTCCGCATCCATCAGCGGATGGCATTGAATCCAATTGAAGGGATTGGCATCCAAGCTGTCATGTGCGGTGTAATACGTGTCCATGCTGTTGTCACCCCACCAGCCTTCACCGCGCGTCTTGTCCAGAAACTCAAGAATAATCTGCTTGGCGGCAAAGCGGAATGCCAAGTCGGTCGGCATGCCCGAGGCAAAGTTTTCGCTCTGGTGATGGACGAAGGCATGGATATTGCGGAAGCCCACGCGCAGCAGTCCCAGGAAAATCTGACGTGCCATCTGCAGCAAGACATTGGAATCGACATGGATCGAACCTTTGCCCTCCGGTGGTTCAACGGCAAAACTGCATGCGCCGTAATAGAAAGGCGGCAGGATGACGATATCCATTTCCTTTTCTAGCAATGCCAGAGATTCAGTCACTGCGAGGGTATCCATGCCCAGCGGCAGATGCTCACTGTGATATTCGAGAACACCAAGCGGCAACACAACCGGCCAACGCTCGGCTATCGCATGGCGGACCTGACTCGGATTCATCAACTCATAACGCATCGTAAACTCCTTTTCTTTTCAATTCTAAAACAAATGTCTATGAGACAAGGGAACAAAGGCACATGTAAAACGTCAGTAACCTGAATGACAATTTTTCTTACAACTAAAGACACTAACGGACACGAAAAAATTTCATGGCAAGCACGACGCATTCGCGCAGGCAACCCCACTTCCATGAAATTTTTTCGTGTCCTTTCGGGCATTTCGTTGTTCAAAAAGAATTTCTCGCTTACTCGGGTTCACTAACGCCTTATAGGCAAACCGCAACCGGGACGGTTGCGCCACTTTTTAAACACGCGGCAGCAGGCGTGGATTCTTTTCCAGTTCGGCGTAGGCCTTCAGAACCATGACGGTGAGCGGATCGTCCTTCTGCAAGCCGCTGACCTCGAGGAACGCCGTCTCGACTCCGGCTTCGGCAATCCGTTTTTGCAACGTCTGCGCAGCCGGGTCATCCGCCGGATTGAACCGCAAAGCCTCGGCCATTCCCCAGGCCAGATTGCTGGGCGTGAGACCTTGACTTGTAGCCAGCTTTGCGGCACCAGTCAAGCGGTCTTCCAAAGCCAACTTGCGGATCGGGTCTTTGCCCAGGCGGAAGATCCGGTCGCCCAGCATACGGTTGTTGAATCGCAGCATCAGGTCATCGACATGGGCATTCAGCCAAGCCGGATCGGCCTTGAATGCGGCACAAATGGCAGCAGCGCTTTCACGCAGGCCAGCCTGCATGAAATTCCTCACTTCATCATCCGCCATCGCTTCATAGCCGAATTCATATCCGCGCTGGAAACCTGCATAGGCCATCAGGGCATGCCCGCAGTTGTGAATATACAGCTTGCGAGCCGTGAAAACTTCAAATTCATCGTATGCAGTCATGGCGGTGATTTCCGGGATCGCCCCGACAAATCCCTTGCGGTCAACGGGCAATTCCTTGTAAGCCTCGACTCGCACCAGGCTGACATCCTCCGCACGCATCTCCGCTGTCGGCACCGGAACCATGCGGCCAATCACCGTGTTGACAAAACCGACCTTCTCAGCCAGATAAGCTCGAGCGCCCTCTTCCACTACCGCTTCGGTAAGGCTGCGTACATGCGCCGCAGCGCCATGCAGATTTTCACAGATGATGAAATTGATCGGGGCAGCGTTGCTCGCAGCGCGGAGCGCCAGACCGGCTGCCAGGTTGCCGACAATGTACTTCAAGGCGTTGGCGCCAACCGCCGTCGCGCCAATCTCCGCCTCGGCAACTGCTTTTGCAGCAGCGGCAGTATCATTGCCATGGATTGCCTGTACCGGACCAATCTGCAAGTCCCGCGCACCTTCATTGCTGACAATCTGCAGCCGATAAGAGTGTTTCCGGTTCAAGGCGGCAACCAGCTCGACATCGACATCGATAAAGGTGACTTCATAGCCGGACTCGCTGAAAAGCTGTCCGATAAACCCGCGGCCAATATTGCCGCCCCCGAAAATGACTGCTTTTTTTGACATGATTACTTCGTCTCGATGGTTGTTTCAGGTTGATTTTTGCGAACGCTGATCAGCAAAGTTCCTTTAGCTGTAACAGTCAGCTCCGCTACTTTTTTCATATCCAGATCAACTCCGTTGCCGGTAAGTTGAAATTCGAGTTCACCAGGAAGTTTTTGTGGTTCCCATTTCAGAATCAACTTTTTGCGCTGCGGTGGCTGTACCTGCAATTCCCAGCGCTGAGGAAACTCGCAGCCTTTAATATCTTTATAAAGGCTTGGAAGATCGGCCTGCGGCGCGGCAAACCAGACAAGACCGGTATCCCCTATGCCACCAGGAGGACAAAAAATGTCCTTGCCACGGTCATATCCCGCAGTAGCACCAGCCTGGCAGCCAAACAGCAACTCACCAAGATGGGCATTCTCGAGCAGTATCTTCGCCTCAAATTCCTGGCCATGAAGAAAAACGGCGAAAAAACAAAAGAAAGGTGTCAACAAAGCAGTCTTTAATGTGAATTTCATACTACAATCCTTAATGGACAAGGGACAGGGA
>JAPXLT010000042.1:0-14871 GCA_033809415.1 Lentisphaeria bacterium | reverse complement strand
CCGTGTAAAGTCCGTGTAAAGTCCGTGTAAAGTCCGTGTAAAGTCCGTGTAAAGTCCGTGTAAAGTCCGTGTAAAGTCCGTGTAAAGTCCGTGTAAAGTCCGTGTAAAGTCCGTGTTCAGTTCTTTGCGGGGAGCAGGTAAACTCCGAGGTTGCTGCCCACCCTTCGTTCACCGCCCGAGGGTTTATTCAACAGTTGGATGCTTTCCTGGTTTGCATCAGGAACCAGATATGCCAGCGATGTCGATCCACCGCCGTCCATATTGAGACCGTCCCAGGCGCCAAAATGTTTCAGCCACTCTCCGACTTCCTGACTGCCTGCCCCGAGGCTCCAGTTTTTCTGGCGTCCGTCAATAGTCAGCAAAATCAGATATTTCCGGTCTTTTGAGATTCCATATCCGGTCCTGGGATGTAGTGTGCTGTCGCCACTGACTTTTCCTTCCCGCAAGACGAAGGCAAAGCCCGATACCGCAACTTGAAGATTCTGCACATCGGTGTCGGACGGCAATATGCCAAGCTCGATGCGTCTGTCACGATAAATCAGCAGCGATGGGCGAGCATTCCCGGGACAGACAAGCACGCCATCGGAAACCGCCAGCCCAAGACGGTCGGCATAGGTGTGCGTGAAAGGTCTAGTCCAGGGACTCCAGGGAGCCGCATTGATCGCCAGCACCATGTTCAAGCCATAGCCGCCCTGCTCTTTCGGAAGACGCGCCTGGCTGATATAATCACGGGTGCGTTGACGCTTGGTGCGAATAACATGCTCAGGACTGTCCGGCATCGCTTGACCCCAATCCGCATCGCGCGGCGTAGTGTGAAACTGAATTTCAGGGCGGACCAGGTCGATGCGGACGGCATTGATCTTCAGCAGGCGAGGCTCCTGCAACGCAAGCTGCGCATGAAGAATCCCCGGATACAATTCAATCGCAGACGACCAGTCAAAAAGCGGTGTTTCAGCAAATGAATGCCAGGAAAACAGTAGACAAACAAAAAGAAGAAAGCGTATACGCAAAAGAAAACCTCCGTCAGTTGTCGGGTATTGGCAGGACTTTCAGTGGAATTTTCTCCACTTGGATCAAAGTCGGCAATCCCCCCTCGATCACCTTCAGAATTTCAACATTTTTCCGTTCCCGGATATTTTTCACAGTCCAGGCACTGATCAGCAGAATGGCCAATATAGCAACCAGAATGCTGATCAGTATGGCCGGCAAATGCATTGCGGCACTCACCGGCTTCTCCTCGTTCAAATCGTCTTCAGCAAAAACAGAACTGCCGGGAAGCGTGGATTGCTGAGAATGCTCGAATGCACCGCCCATGCGCCCCGCTGCACGGCTCTCCTGATCAAATTTCTCCAGCAACTCATTCGGATCAGCCTGATAGACCATGCAGATGCGCTCGATGAACGATTTGCAATAATGATCATGCTGACGGATTTTGTGAAAATCCCCGCTCTCGAGGTTGAGGATGAAAGCCTGGGACGATCGCACCTTTTGCGCGACATCGGCAACTGTCATGCCCGCTTCCGCACGCAAATTGCGCAATTGCTCCCCGAAACTCAAAGGCTCGAGGCAAAGCTCCTTACAAGCCGCTGGCGCCGGAGCTTCCACATTCGCAGCCAGCCTTTCCTGTTCGGATTCCATGACAACACAATCAGCGGCAATTCCCTCCCGAGGCACTTCCGGCTGCTCCTGCTGTTTTGTTTCAGCATTATCCGGCGGACTGTTTTCCTGAAAAAAAAGCTCTTCGCTGTTTCGGATATTCAACATCAGCTGCTCCAGCTGCAAGGGACAATATTACTGCTCATCAAAGGGTGGTGAATCATCATCGTCATCATCGGGGTCGGGTGGAGCCATAACCAGAATTTCACGCAATCCACTGGATGGCTGCGGACCGATGATCCCGCGATCCTCGAGTTCATCAATCAGCGTGGCTGCCTTGTTATAGCCAATTTTCATGGCACGTTGCAGATAGCTGATCGTTGGACGGCGATCCCGGAGAATGATGTCGATGGCCATACGAACCAGCTTTTCCTCATCATCGTCCGTATCCGAATCCACACTGTACACCTTCCCGTTGCCGGGTTCACCACCCTCGGGTGTGCCTTCTTCAAGCGGAAGGAAAACGGATTCGTCAAATTCCGGTTCTGCAAAAGCCGAGACGAAACGCACAATATTCTCCACCTCGGGGGTATCGACCCAGCCGCCCTGGATGCGCTCCGCATTCATGCCAATCCCTTTGAAAAGCATGTCCCCGCGCCCCAGCAAGGCTTCCGCTCCCTTGGTATCCATGATCGTGCGTGCGTCCACCTGGGAAGGAACCTGAAAAGCGATCCGAACCGGATAGTTGTTTTTAATCGTTCCGGTGATGACTTTGGTATCCGGACGCTGAGTGGCAATGATCGTATGGATGCCAACCGCACGCGATTTGGCAACAATCGTCGCCAAGCATTTTTCAACCTCTTTTTGAGCATGCATCATCACATCGGCAATTTCATCAATGATAATGACGATGAAAGGAAGTTTGTCCGGAATCGGATTGCCATCCTCATCAAGCTGCTCCGCCTCCGTCTTCTTCCGCCTGTTGAATTCCTGGAGGTTGCGGACTTTGACCGCTCCCAGCATGCGGTAGCGCCGTTCCATTTCATTGATAGCCCAGCGCAAAGCCAGGCTGACTTTTTCGGCCTCCGTGATCACCGGGACGATCAGATGCGGCAATGTGCTGTAGGGCTGAAACTCGACCACCTTCGGGTCGGCCATGATCAATTTGAGTTCATCGGGCTTGAATTTGAACAGCATCGAAGTGATCAGAAGATTCATGCAAACGGATTTGCCGCTGCCAGTCGCGCCGGCAATCATCAAATGCGGCGCACGGGCAAGATCGAGCAGGATCGTTTCACCGCTGATGTTTTTCCCAAGCAGCAACGGCAAATCCATCTTGTTCTCTTTCCATTTCCGGTCGGTAAGCAGTTCATAGGCAGTGACATTGGTACGAATGGGATTGGGCACTTCAATGCCAACGAGGTTCCGCCCGGGAATAGGCAGCAGCATCCGCACGCTGACTGCCTCCAAAGCCATGCAGATGGTATTCTGAATATGACCGAAACGGTCGATATTCACGCCTGGCGCCGGTGAAATCTCGAACAAGGTCACCTGTGGTCCGATGATATTGCCAATCACTTCCGCATCGAGGCCGAAGTTATCCAACGTCTCCTGAAGCTTGCGCATGGTTTGCTCGACTTCCTCACGCATGCCGGATGTCGAAACCTCAGCCGGAGGATTCAGCAAAGTCACATCGGGAAGCTGATAGGGCGTGCCTGGAGCGACCTCAGGAACTACTGCAACACGATGCGGCGGGGCAGGAGGAGAGGCAGGCTGAGGAACCCTCGGCTCAGGCTGTTTCGGCATTTGCAAGGGCAATTCCTGCTCTCTCATAGGTGCCTGCTGGCGCTGTAAAGCCGGCGACCCCGAAGCAGGCTGAACTGCCGGCGCGGGACGATTGCGTAGAATGGAAGCAAGGTCATCCTCGCTCTTATCACGTCCTGGAAGCTCTTTCCCGGCAGCAGAGTTTTTCGGGGCGGAAGCAATCACTGTGGAAAATTCCTCTCTGGGGCCTTCGACCGGCGGCTCCTCCTGCGTCTGTGCTGGTTCCGCTTGCCTGCGCAGTGCGTTGCGCAGCAGTCCATGCCAATCGTAATACCATATAATCCCCAGCGGCACGAGCAGAAACATCAGGGCAACAACCAGCGACCCAAACCAGTTCAGCAGCAGATAAAGCCAGCCGGTATTGGCGGCGCAAAAAAAATGTCCGATCACACCGCCCGGAAAAGAGGTGATATTCAATGCGGCTGCCTGAGCTGAAAAATATTCTGGGAAAAGTCCAAGCAACAGCGAACAGCCAATACCGGCAAGCAGGATGCAGACGGGGTACTCGAAGCTGCTTTTCCGCAAGCCCCCTCGCCAGACTAGGCGGCGAATACTGCACAGCAGCAGCAAAGCTGTCAGAAAATAGCTTCCCAGACCGAAGGTGACTATCAGAAACCAGCCGACGCGTGCGCCAACCACTCCCAACAGATTGCGGGGAAAGGCAACGCCACTCAGCCCTCCTGCGAGATAATCAAGGTCCTCCGGACTATACTTGACCAGAGATAAGACAAGCAGGATGCATAAAAATAAGATAAGGACACGCCGGAACTTAAAAGAGCGTTCGTGCCCTTCCGGTGAAATATCCGACCCTCCTCCGAATAATACTGACATCAAATTCTCCACTATTCTTTCCGCAAAACCGGAAACGCAGAAGCAGCCGCTACGGCATGATATTTTAATTCATGGTCTTCCTGAATGCGCATAACAGGCAATGTATCAACGTGCATTGGAACCTGAACTAATGTAACCTGAACGGGAAAATATTCAACCGGAAAATAAAGAAAACAATAGCGCTGTAGTAATGGAGTAATGCCTCTGTAGTACAAGGTTTAGGGGAATGGGGTGCGTAGTGCGGGGTGCGTAGTGCGTTGGGAATGGATGCAGGGGGCGCAGATTTAAAAAGTAGTGCAACCGTCCCGGTTGTGATTATTCTGACTGTCGTGGGGTGCGGGGGGGATGTCCTTGCCCTGTCCACACTGTCCACACAGTCCACCACGTCTGACCCGCACCACGCACCACGCACTACAGAAGACACATTACAATCGCGATCGCGAATCAGCGAATTAACTCACTCTGCCTTGAAAAGGCAAGCGACCAAGATATATTAACCATTCTGGCAGGTAATATACTGCCGGAATCGACAGTTGGCAGGAACAAAAAAGGGTTGTCGCTGGTCAAAAAAAATGGAAGCCATTCATGATCTTATAGCCAAATCGGAAGAGAACTGGGAATGCATGGTCATGTTGAGGTCCAGGAAACCGTTTCACGTCAACGCCGCCATGTCTCGGATGTACTATTCCATTTTCCTTTTGGTCAAAAGCTCGATGGTTATCAATTGCGGCAACCCCGATTTGCCGGATGTCACAAAAATGTCAATGGATGATGCGACAGGCGTGCACCGGCTTGCCAAGGAATATTTGTCGTGGATCAAACCAAAGTTGGGGATGGATTACCAGGTGTTGATCCGCAGGCGTGTACAGGCCGATTACTACCCGTTGCCGATTACGCAAGACGAATTTGAAAAGTCTTATGAAATTTGGTCGGCGAGAAGGGCGGAGTTTGTCCGCAACTTGAAAAAAATTGGGAGGCTTATGCCATGAATACTGATGTGCTTGCAAAATTAATTCAGGCTGTTTTCGGATTTCAGGCGTCTTGCGTCCTGAAGGAAGAGGAAAACCAGATCATCATTCATGTTTTCCGAGTCCCCATGGACAGGAAGGAGAGCCTGGAGCTTGCAATATATGACATGGAGCGGATTCTTGTTCCCGATGGTGATGTGTTTTTTTCTGTCATCGCATATACGCCGGAAGAGACGGATCGCTACTATCCGCAAATGGCTCAACGTGCGCCAGTCACGGTTTGCGACGGCAATTTGACGTATCGCAATGAAATGCCCCCCGCCAGCGATGTTGACGACAAGTTCAGCAAGGTGATCCTGGCCGCCTGAAGGAACCGCCAATGCCGAAAATCGAAAGTGTAATTTTATTGTCCAGCTTGTTTGCGGATCAAAGGTCGAGTGGCAAGGAGATCAGCTATTGCCTGGCGATCGAGTCGTTCGAGACCAGCGAGGAGGCACCGTCCGAAGACGGCACGATCCTTTTTTCGGCCAAGGCGACCTTCAATTTGTTCAAGGATGTGCAGGAGCCGCAGATGATGCTGGTGTGCAGCTATCGGATCACGTATTTATGCAAGGACCGGGATGACGTCGGGCTTCTGCATGACCATGTGGTCGTGGCGCACATCATCCCGTATTTGAGGGAGCACGTCTCAAACCTGACAATGAAGTCACGCTTTCCGGCATTCTACCTTGAAACAGTCAACACATATGACTTGCTGAAGAAATTCCGCGGCGATTCCGAAACGGCGGATCAAGGCAAGTAAACAGTTTTATTTTTCATTTTTTTTTTCGTTGTTAAAAAAATCGCACTACGCTCTCTCTTCTCGCAGCTCCGCGATCCATATTTCGCTATGCCGCTCGACGATATCATTTCCTTTGACTTTGAGGAAGGTCGCCGCATCTAGGACAAGTCCACTGCCATCAGCGCGGGCAAGGCAGTGGAAATTTCCCAGCAAGCCATGTACTCCATTGCGGATTTCATGCGGCAGGACAACCTGTTCGCTGTTGCGATCCAAGGTACCTGATTCCGGGTCAAAACGGGCAATCAGCAATGGTGCTCGAAAGCGCATGACCATGCTGTTATTTCCAGTATCCCGGGTATAGACGAGGTACAGCTTTCCGGCCAGCTCGAGCCAATGCTGCTGAGTCGATGACATGCTCAGCAGTTCGCCATCGGAAAAGCTCCAGGGACGCGGTTCGGGAAAATTCATCGGGTCTGCGCTGCGGCTCCAATACCCCCTGCCGTCTTCTGCGCGAATGGTCAGAAAATATTCCCCGTTAAAATAGTACAGGGAAGGTTCACAGAATCCCCTGAGAACCGTATGCCTCAGCACATTGCTGGAATTTACAACAAGCAATTCTTCACCATCGAGAACTGCCTGCAGCACGCAAACAGAAAACTGAGGCGAATCCCAACCATGATAGTCCACCCGCCCAGTTGCAAAATAGACAGGAAGCAGGATATCCCCCTCGGGAGTAAACGCGAGCTGGGCACAAGCAACACGCCAGTTATCGCAAGAATCCATGCTTGGGGTCGCCAGCTTGCGCATCGGCGACCAGCCACGACTTGGATCGTAGATGCTGTAAACCGGCACCTGATGAGGAGTTGCCTGCAAATTGCTCACGGCTTTTTTATCCCAAGCCAAAGCCCCTCGAGGAGTATAAAAGGTGTTGCAACCGATTGCCAGCACACGGGAACTGCCCGGCAGCGCAAACAAGCGCACGTCCGCAACGCCCTCTGTCAGCTCCGGGGATAGCGCACGGCTTTCGAACGATGTAATAATTGACGGCACCGACCAGCCATCGCCAAGATCAGAGGAAACGCTGTATTCCGGACTGCCATAATGGTCACTGCCGACAAATGCCTGCATACACATCAGCCACTCGCCATCTGGAAGCGGAGCCACCGACGGATGAAAATAGTCCGCCTTCGATTTCATTTCAGGTTTCATGACCTCGATTTGTAACATCCTGGCTCCTTCTTTCAGATTTTTTCAGCAAAAATAACTCACTAATGACTACTCAACGTGGAAGGCTCTGCAGGTTCTCGATCAAATCCATCAATCGATCACGCAGTTTATAGCAACGCTCTGCATCCTGGCAAAACACACTCATGCCAGTTGCAAAGCCATCCTTGATCTGCTGCAATTCCTCCATTGCCTTTGCTTTTTTATTCGCATCGGTAAATTGCCTTGAAGCCAGCAATTCTTCGGCAACCCGGGTGAAATTATAATCCTCGATCCCGTCCCGCATGACTTCCGCACGCATGGAAGGCCAGCTGGTGCAATCCGGCCCGGGATAAAACAGCGCTCCCATTCCATTGTTTTCACCATGTGTCGAGTCCCATTCGCTCCATACCGGAGGCAAGTTTTCGGCGAACTGTTGATTTCTCCGCCACATATGGATATCCCAGTAGAGAAAACCACAGATGTGGCTGAAAGCAATTGGCTCCCAGAAAAAAGCCCTCGAGTTGATCAGAGGCTGATCGACGCGTTCAAAGTTGCCAAAAGGATAATATCCGCCACCTCCGACATAAGTCCAAAAATCCACACCATATTTTTCATGGATCAGACGGTCATGCCGCGGCAAGGCATAGGCATTTGCAGGACAATGCACATCTAGGCTGGCATAAAGCTCAGGGAGAGCCTGCGGATTGGCCGCCGAAGTTATCAAACGCACTCCAGGCAAGAGCTGACGAGCATTCTCCAATGCGGACTTGAGCTGTTTGTTCAAGTGCGCACCTGTTTCATCAAAGCCATAAAGATAGATGGCGACCGCCCCTTTGCTCAATTTGCGCATCGTGACTAGACGTTCCTGCAGCGACTTCGATACGATCTCCAAAGAACGGTTAACCAAACGCAAACGTCGGATTTCCTGAGCATTCTTCAGGTCAATGATGACTGAACTGCGATTGGATTCATTACGTAGACTGTCAAAAGCAAAAGAAGAAGGTTGCTTTTCCCCGTCAAATGTTTTTCCCAGAAGGGGGTTTTCATCCGGTTGCAAATAAAACACCGTGTCCGGGTGGAAAGTTTCGCCAGCCGCCGGGCTTGCCTCCACTGCTTTACCCAGGCCTGGATACATGACAAAAAAGGCATACGGGCAGCGATCATACCAGCCACGGGTTTCTGCATTATGCACTTTCAGGTATCGGAATGCGGCTGTGCTTTCACGAGGCTCGATAATCAGATCATGGTCACTGATCTGCTCAGGATTCCTTGGCTGCAAGGAAAAATCCGCCTCGACCGGGACAAACGTCTTCCCATCCGTGCTGCCATAGAGACGGATGAATTTCAGCATATTATTATCCGGATACGCCAATGCATTCAGACTGCCGCCAAGATTAATCGCGCTAAGTCCGTTTTCCAGAGCCCACTCCACATCTTCTTCCGGCGGAGTCTGGACATACAGGTCTAACGGATTCATTTGATGTTCGAGCAATTCCAGCATCAGATTGCGACGCGATTTTTTATAGTCGTCATTGCCATAAAATTGCCGCATGGAGCTGAAACGCATGCCTATCATGTTTTCCAGGCGGTTGGCGCCCATCGCAAAATTTGCCACCTTGACATGGCAGGCAGTCTGTATCACTGCATTTCCATTGATTTTGACTTGCACGGTAAACGCACGATCCCCGGCAACTGCATCTTCTGCCGCGTAAAACGTCAGCCAGACCGCCCGGTTCTCGTATGCACCTATGGAGAACTTCCGATCCGCATTCAGAGGTTCGAGGATATCCGGAAATTCAGTTTCGCCAGGTTCCCGCAGGGGCAGCTGAGGATTGGAGCTTTCTGTCAGCCAGAGATAATCTACCAGATACGTTTTCACAGAAAGCCCGCCGGCTTCTGCGGTTGTGATCTCCACCGAGCAGTCCAGCACGGGTTGATTTCCCGTCGAAAGCACCAGTTGTATGCTCTCGCGTTCCTGTCTGGCCAGGCGCAGTTGTCCTTCCCGAGCGAGTGGTCCGGGCATCCCGGCTCTGCGCGGCACCTGCGTGAGCGAATCGCACCATGCAGCACTCAAACGCTGCTCGAAGGCGGTTCCTTCTTTGAATGAAGCGCCGGTCAGGCGCCGGGCACGGCTGACTGCCGTGCGAACCTTACGCTCGAACTGCTGGATGCTCTGAACCAGAGGATGCCCGCCAAGATGACTAAACCAGAGACGCCGGAACTCTCCACCGAAGTATCCTCCTTTGGAAGCAAATTCATTGTTTGCCATCCAGACCAGATGATTGTAACGATCCCGCAACAGGGGATCACGGATAATCAACGGCAGGAAGCCATCCGTGGCAGCAATCACCTGCTCGAAGGCTTCGTTCAGCGAATCTTGATAAAACCCGAATTTCTCATTCCAGGCACGCTCGGAAATCTTGAATTCTTTCAGCGTTGCAGCATTTGCCTGCCAGGAAAGCCTGGCGTTTTGTAAGGTTTTGGCAGCTTCATCCAAGAAACAATATTTCAGCCCCAAGGGATAGATTTCCAAGTTTTTGACCTGCGCGGGTTCGGCGTCCTTTGCATGCAGCAGCACAATTCCTCCGGCGTGCAGACCAGCCGCAATATTATAACCCTCTGTCGATCCTTGTTCGCGCACGATGACTCCACTGCCGTAACAGGCCATTTCGATGTTTTTAGCCTTTAACTGTGGACCTTTCTGCAAGGGAATGTTCCCCTCTGCGCTCTGAATAGTCCAGCCCTGTACTGTATATTCAGCCAGCACCACACTTCCATCCGGCCACTGAAAACCTCCTCTGAGATGTTCCGGTGTCAACGTAATGATATGCAACCCCAGTGCCGCATAGTCCAGCATCTTGGCAAACTTGGCAGAGCTGATCGGTGCCGGCCAGAAAAAACGGGGCAATTCCTGGTCAACGGCCTGATATCCAGGCAGTTGGCGAGACGGTCCAACAACAGTCTCTGATGCCTCTATGGCAGTAACCGCAAAGCCATCAATTGATACATGTCCATGCACGATGTCATTGACACTAAGTACCGGAACCAGTGCCCCAATACCGGAAGCCGCCGGATTGGGAAGGGTCACCGTCAAAGTCAATTTTTGCTTCTGTCCCGGCACCGCATTGACATGCCTGGCCAAAGGCGGCTGCAATGGCTTTGCTGTAGACTCTCCGGTATTCCTGCACAACATACTGAAAGACACCGTTGCTTCCGCATTAATATCTTCAGAGGCCTGAAAAGTAATGTCATACTGTTTCGGCACAGAAGCATCGAGAGCTTCTTCGCCGACAATTTGCAACATTGCCTTTTGTCCGCCGCCACGCAAATTCCAAATCCCCTGCTTGGCTGTGGCAGTCGGTGGAACAAAGGAAGCCTCCCCGGAATTTTCCGGCAACATGCGAACCTGCCATTGGGATAAATCATTGGCTTGCAAGATGATTAGAAAACAAAAAGCAAAGACGCCAAAGACGATTCTATGCATGATTCTTTTTCCTTTAATCTGAAACAACAGAACACGTCCGGAGCTTTCGTGGACATCGTGGACATCGTGGACAGGAAACGGACACCCTGCGCCCTGCACCCTGCGCCCTGCACCCTGCACCCTGCACCCTGCGCCCTGCCATACAAGAATTTTGCCAGAGCAAGTTCATCCGACAGAGCAGCCCCACCCTATAAAAAATTTCGTGTCTTTTCGTGTCTTTTCGTTGTTAAAAAGTCTTACATCCCGAAGCCCTTTTTCAGCCAACGCAGTGAAGGCTCGGGGCGGAAGGAATGGTCCGGCACATCCACATAACTGTAGTCTTCGTAAAATTCCGACATGCTTAAATTTTCCCGGGGTATACGTACATTCCGGTTTTTCCGGCTGCTCTCTTCGCTGAATCTGGGATAATACACGACCTGAAAACGCTCGGGGACTCCCATCAACTGATAGGCGTCACGGACCTTGCCTGTGAATTCATCAGCCCCGCCTTCATTTATGGTCAGAAATTTTGGAGCGGCGGCAGCCAGCAGATCGGAGAAACCGAACCAGCGCCAGAATCCGGGAACGTAATGCCAGATTCCACCGTTGTTGATAGTTTCAACGTTGGTCATGGCAGCGTAACGCACCTGTGGATCACAGAGGAAGTCATTGTGTACCATCGCTTTGATGTCATCACTGAGCAGCCCCAGAACCATTTCAACCTCAGAACCCAAGGAATGCCCGCAGCAGCCTAAACGACTGTTGTCAACATAGGGCAGCTCACGGAACCATTCCAGAAAACGAAGTTTTTGAAAGACCGACCAGCCCAGGTAGTTGTATCCGGAATTCAGCAGGCCGTTAACCAGAGCCTCACGGGTCTCCCATTGTGTCTCCTTATCCGGTGGATTGAACTCGGCCAGTTCCGCTGTGCCAGGGTTGTCAAAAGCAACTGCAACCATTCCTGCACGAACAATATGCAAGGCCTGGGCATTGCGCTCCGGAAAATTACGGCGACTGGTGCAGTTCGGATGCTGAAATCCTGCCTCCCCGGCCAGCAGCTCCTTGCTGGATGCCGAACCCGGAAAACATAAAACGCCCGGTACGGGATGGCTGGCAGACGCTTCCTCCGGAATCAAGATCAAAACCGGCACCGCAGAAAACGAGTCCGGAAAAAACTCCCATTTTTCCAACCGGTAGCCATCACGTGGTTCGCTACTCAAGCAAACCGGCTCCGGCTGCACAGTCCAAGCAGGAAATTGCATCAGTTCACGCAACTTCTCCTTGACCTGCTGCTGCCAGATGCGGAATTCGTCACGGTTCAAACCAAGTTTATAAGCCAGCTGCGGAGTTGCACCGCGCACCGCACTCATTATTGCCGCCAACGAACTGAGATGCCGCCCATCCTGGCGTTTGCTGTGAAAATTGTCCTCCCAAGTGAACATGAAAGCCCCCTTCTCAATATTGATTGATTTTTGTGCTTAGGCAGACATTCACATTTCCGGTACGATTCCAAGCTGTCGGCAGCAGCGCTTTGGTCACCGGCGCCACATGCCCGTCATAAAACAGCGTATTGGCACCGCCACTGTGACGTGTAACAGCAAACCCATACGGAGACATCCCACTATACGCATAACTGGCGCCAAGATCGTTCGACCGCCCCATCAATATAGCAGCAGTCTCAACCCCGCTTGTTGCATTGATCACGCCACCATCACATATCACAGCCAGCTTACTGGGAGACTTTGCATTAATCACGGGACCTTTCAGGATAAGAGCCGACAAATTATAGTTGATCGCGTAATCATTCTCCTGATTGCGACGAACAACCGTTGGACAACGAAACACCTGATTGTCAATCACTTTGCCTAAATTGCTGGCACGCATCCCCCAGCCATAGGTGAAATATCCCAAGTCACTAAACAGAAAACTCCAGTAAATTCGCCCACACCAGTTACCAGTGGTCAATGAATAATAATTGTCGTAATAATAAGGCGGGACATAATCTTCAAAATCCTGATAATACAAATTCATAGCCATGCCGATTTGTTTCACCTGATTTGTACAGGTGATACTCTTGGCACGCTCGCGAGCCTTCGATAATGCCGGCAATAGCATCGAAGCCAATACAGCAATAATAGCAATCACGACGAGAAGCTCAATGAGGGTAAATTTTCTGCTTGACATTACTCGATCCTCCATGTTCGTATTCCGTTATTGCCGAATATTCGCGAATGCACAACCCAAGCCGAGATTTTCCGGCACGCACCAGAGTGCCTCTCAGTTGTCATAAAACTGCGGTACTACTATTAGTATAGGGCAAAATGATGCGTCTTGCAATAGTTGAAAAAGAAGAAAAATAGCATTATTGTAAGAAAAGGGTAGTTTCCTGTAGGAATAAATAGCATTTTGGGTTTTATATGACGGAATATCAAATATCGCTGGAAGCCTTGCTTCCTTTCTGTGAAGAAGGATTGGCCATCGAGCATCCGGCCAGAATCATGGTTCACGAGGGATCAGAAGAAGGTTGGGTGCACAATGTAGCCCGGCTTCTGATTTTATTGGAGGGAGAAAGCCACTTCCAAATCCAAAAGGATGGAAAACCGCAAGAGCTGAAAATAAATGCACCTGCAATACTATATTGTGCAAAAGATGGCAAACTCACCCACCCGAACCACCCGTCTACCTCACCGTCACGCTCCCTCTCTTTCAGCTTTTTTCCAAACTATATCCGCGCCATGCATATCGATTACGATGGCATACATACCCCTCCGACAAAACGCGATATTTTCTATCATACTGACAAACCTTTGTCTGACGCAGGTATTGCCTTGCTGAAAGCCATTGATTGTCTGCTGAAAGACGGCAATGCACTGCTTGCCGAAGAACTCCTCGTTCCACTGTTTAAAATCACAGTTGGAGATTTGAAAGTCAGCGATGCCCCCCCAAGTGAACGACAATTGCGACCGCAGAGACTCTGGGCACAAATCAATACTTTCCTCCGGGATCATCGCGAAGAATCCATCACACGCACACAAGTGGCGCAGCTCTTCCGAATCTCACCGGGATATGTTTCGGAGTTATGCAGGCAAAGCACCGGGGAAAGCTTCTCAGAAGTGAAATTGCGTTACCAGCTGGAACGGGCGGAGAATCTTCTCATTAACAGCAGTCTGAATATCAATGAAATCGCCATGCAATGCGGATTCTCCTGTGCCAATTATTTTATTCGAAGATTCCGGAAGGCCTATGACGTAACACCGCATGTTTTCCGCAATCGACAGACAAAATAGCTCCCATGAATTTTCGTGCCCCTTCGTGTTTTTTCGTTGTTAAATGCTATACTATATCAGGAAACGAATCTCAGGCACTAATTCCCAATCCAAGGAGCAAAATGAAGATGACATATATCAAATTGACTTGCCTTTGTCTGCTGGTTTGTCTTGTCGGCACGGCCTGCCGGACAGTTCCGGTTTCATCACGGAAGCAGCTTCTGCTTAGCAGCGAAAACTATGAAAATGAGCTGGGTGCCACAGCTTATGCGGAATACAAGAAACAATATCCCCGTTCGACGAACAAGACTTATACAGAATCGTTGAATCGGGTCGGCAAAGCAATCAGCAAAGTAGCCCAAAAAGATGATTACCAGTGGGAATTTATAGTCTTGGAGAGCAAGGATGCCAACGCGTTCTGCCTGCCAGGGGGCAAGGTGGCCGTCTACAGCGGCATTTTTCAATTCACTGCCAATGAAGCGGAACTGGCTACGGTCGTTGCGCATGAAATAGCGCATGCACTGGCCCGTCATGGCGGCGAACGCATGAGTATGGCGCAGCTACAGCAAATCGGCAGCCTAGGCCTGAAAAGCGCCGGAGCAGGCGCTACCTGGGAAGCCATCTATGGCATAGGCACTGAATTCGGAGTCATGCTCCCATTCAGCCGAAAGCATGAACATGAAGCCGACAGCATCGGCTTGATCCTACAGGCCAGAGCCGGATATCATCCCTCCGCAGCCATCACCTTCTGGGAAAAATTCAGCGCGGGAAAACAACCGTCCGTCATTGAAAAATGGGCGTCCACCCACCCAGGCGGCGCAGAACGCGTTGCCAACCTCCAGAAAATGCTGCCGCAGGCACTCGAAGAATACGAAAAAGCACCACAGAAAGTCGGCCTGGGAAAAACATTAAAATAAGGGTGCAGGGGGCAGGGGG
>JAPXLT010000041.1:0-23350 GCA_033809415.1 Lentisphaeria bacterium | reverse complement strand
CTCGGAGATGTGTATAAGAGACAGACCCTGGCGATATCAAATGGGACCCGTTCATTTAAAATATGCAAAGTCCGATCCGGATCACTGCCCACCACAGTCAGTGCTTTATCAAGCAGCGGTTCCACAGTGCGGAAAAACTCTGCATCAAGATAATCTCTTTCGACAACGCCTCGGGTATCCAGTTCGGGTGCTGAAGCTTGACGTTTGACCAGATAATCGTAATATGCTTTCATATAAGGCGCCGCCGCTCCATAGTACCCTTCCATAAAGCGCGTAATCAACGGGGCAAGCGGCTGCTTCGGATTGCATTTCAGTTTGTATCCGATCCAGACGCGCATGGCATGGAATGTTGTACTTTCAGGATACTCGCATTCACTGAACACGTAATCAGCACCCAGATCGAAATAGGTCAGCAGATTATCCCGTATTGCCTCGAGATTGATCAGGCAAGCATTTTTGTCTGGATTATCCCCAAAAAGCACCCAATAATTCCAAATCTGAATGGCGCCAATCCGGCTCCATTTCTGAAGTTCATTCAATGTTTTTTGATTGCGCGGAATCGTCAAACTCCGCATCGTGTCAAAACCGCTTCCCCATCGGCTGGGGGAGCAGCGAACAGTCACATTTGCCTGCGGAACGATCCCTTTCTCAGGAGCCACTTCATAAACCAGATATGCAGAAGTTTGAATGCGAATGTCCGGATAGATTTTGCCCACGGACTGCGCAACTGCATTCACAAATTCGAGCATACCGCCAGATTGCGTCCCATATTTTATTACCCGCTCCTGACAGTCTGAGCAATGGCAGATGTCTTTGATATCGTTCACCGAAAGATTATAAAGCAGCGGATAATTCACAGGGGCTTTTTCGCGATCTTTTCGGATGTAAGCAATCATCTGCTCAGCAAACGTTTCCCTGGCTCGAGTGGATGAGAAACAGACTTGTCCCGGACCGAAAACGCCAGTTGGGCGCACCCGTTTCCCGGCTTCATCAAGCGAATAGCATTCCTCGAAGCCTGTTGTGGGCCATTCGTTAATGTAATAAAACAGAGTATTGAGGGGCGCAGGGCTGCCTAATACCGGAGTATGCCCGATCGCGGCTTGCAGAGAATCTTCGAGTTTCTCCTCAAAAAAAATATTTTCCCGGTTTCTGGAACGGAAAAGGAATCGACGTGTTTGATCATTCCCATGCCAAGTATAAATCCCCCGGTACCTGAAAACGGGTTTGTCCCGCAGATCGATAGTTTCCGGCAGCAGGATCGGGTTGTTCTTAGGGATATCGGTATAGAATTCATCCAGCCAGGCAATACCTGCAAAGCGTTCCAAAAACTCATAAACCCCATATAGGGTGCCGCGAGGCACTCCCCCGGCAACAACAATACCATCGGGATAGGAACGGATCATCCATTCCTCAGGGGAGAATCCGGCAAAGGACAGGTTCCGGCTCACTGCAAAACGAGTATTGCCCACATAAATTGCAGTCCCTCCGGAAGGCCTGTCCGACTCTTCTGCACAGAGGACATTTCCGCCGCAGGCTTTGTTTAGATATTCGGCAAGCTCCTCTGCCGCATGCCGCTCGACAGGAGATGCCTTATGCGGATAGATCACCATCGAGAAAGGGTCGGGAATGTTTTTTGCTTCTGCAACAGAAAAAAATGCTGCAAGACCGAAAGCAAGAATAGAGATTCTTCTCGATTTCATGGGTAGACCTCTTTTGATTTCCATTCCTCGGTTCCCTTACGGTTTTCCATCATAGGTCCAGTTGGCGAGTCCTTTTGAACCAGAGGCTCTGCTACCCAACGCATCTTCCGCCCAAGGATTTGAAATACTTTTGGAAGCAAAGCTTTCAATATGGTTATCCATAAAAACAATATTCATCCGCCAGGTATGACGCAGAAAGTTGGGCATGCCGATCCAGCTCGGGTTACTTGGCATGGCTGCTCTGACAGTGTAATACCCATGAGTTGGATCATCACAGGAAGCACTGTCCATAAGTGCAAACAGCTTGGCAGGGCTTTTTATTTGCGACGGTTTGAGCTGTTCACCTTCAACGATTGAACCTCTACGGTTCCTGCTTAAACCTTCATAGTTGAATCCGTAACTGACATTTGACGGGTCAATGACATACTGCCCGACAGAACCCTTCCACGCGATTATGTTCTTTCCAAAAGGATCGGAAGGGCAGACAAAGGATTTATAATTCTTTGAGAGATAACCCAACAAAAAGTCGGTCCAATAGTTCCGGCTGTCACTGCTGCCAGGATAGGCCACATTTTTCGTCGCAGTCTGATGCTGAAGACAATAGTCAAATTCGTCAATATACAACTGATGGGCAAGCCCTAAGCTTTTCAGATTATTCGTGCAAAAAATGTTTTTTGCCTTCTCTCTGGCGCTGTTCAGCGCCGGAAGCAGCATGCTTGCCAGGATGGCGATGATGGCGATCACGACCAGAAGTTCTATAAGGGTAAACCCCCTTCTGTCTCCCAAGACTGCTTTCCCCGCATTGTTCTGAACCCATTTTGTTTCCATGGCACATCTCCTTTTCATCTTGTTTCTGCAGGAACATTTGACAGACCGCCGGTGAATTTTGCTCCGATTACGCTTTCATACGTATGATCAATGTTTTCTTGGTCGTCTTTTGTGACATTCTGTAAAAATTCTGCAATGCTATTCCATGCCAGTTTCGGGTGCCGGTATTCGTCAAGCACCCCTTTATTGTTAAAGCCCCTTGCCCTGGCGTAAATACTGGGGCCGTTAATGAACGACCGGCAATCGGCAAAAAGCCAGATCGCAACCCCGGCACATTCCTCACTGGAAAAAACATAACGGCAGACTTCCAGCAGGACTTTAGCCTGATATTCCTCTGTCCAGCGCGCTTTCAGCCGATCCCGGAAGCCCAGCAGCGCTTCACAGCCGATCTCGGTAATCAAAAACGGCTTGTCCTGGGGCAAGGCCGCAGAAAGCTCCCTGAGCCGTGGGATCACCTTGTCAACCGTGGAAATGCTGTCAAAGGAAGAATCATACCAGCCCGGATAAGGATTCATGGCCACCACGTCAACCAGGTCGGTGCAGACATCTTGCTCGTAACGGTTTGAGGCAAAGGAGATCAGACAATGTTTGTCAATCGAGCGAATGGTCTCATACAGCGTTTTGACAACTTTTCTGGTTTCAGGCAGACTGCTGTCATTTTCATTCATAAAGCCGCGAATCGCGATACAGGGATGGTTAAAGCTCGCACAAGTCAGTTTGCGGGCTTGCTCCACCTGCGCATCAATAAACTCGTTTGAATGCAGTTCCGGAGCCCGAATTCCCCAACTCATGGTTTCTTCCCAAACCAGCACACCCATCCGGTCGCACAAATCAAGAAACGAGCGCCTCTGCGGATAATGGCTGCCGCGGATAAAGTTGCCACCCTGATTTTTCAGCATGCGCAAATCGGAAGCTATCATGGCCGGTGGAGTGGCAGCCCCGAGTTCTGGATGACTCTCATGACGGTTGTATCCAAAAAACTTGATCGGCTTACCATTCAGCAGAATCTGCCGACCATGAGTGCTGAATTCACGGATGCCGAAAAACTCGGAACGCTGGTCGTTTGCCGTTTTAATCGTCAGTTCATGCAGGTTGGGCTCCTCCGGACTCCAAAGGCTGTAATTCGGGACATTCAGCTCGATATCCAGACGGCCTTCTTCAAAACAGACAGCGACCGTTTTCTTATGATCAAAGATCAGGACCGCTTCCTGATTGTTTTTCCCGGCAACCGAAGCCTGTATCCGTATTTTTCCATGGGTGTAATCCTCTGTGGAAATAAAGATTTGTTCGATCCAGCAATCCGGCAGGCGTTCGATGAATATGCTGCCGTAAATTCCGCCATAGCCATAGAAATCAAAGTTGGCACGAAACTGCTCGTTGTGACGGTTGTCAATGACCATGACCAGTTCATGGCGCCCTTCCTCACCAGCATCAAAAATGACTTCCTCAGGCATATAGGTATAAGGACATTCCTTGATCAGCTTCCTGTCCCAGTACATTTGAGCAGTGATTCCCAGACCCTCAACAAAAAGCCGTACCATACCGCCGCACTCTATAAAACGGCGGTAGACCCCGTAACCGCGTACTCCGCAATACGGCTCAACTAGATCATAACAGCACGGAACCGGCAGAGACTCCGTAAAAGAGTCAGGAATACCAATGAATTCTTCACCTGAATAGTGAAAATCCCAGATCCCATCCAATAGCATTTTTTCACGCATGATAAACCTGAACAATGGGCTGCTATGCAAACTTTTCAAATCAGTCTTTTTGCCAATAATTGAAAAGATGTTACATTACTTTAGGTAACACAGAAATATTATACATCCTCAGATCGCCTTTAACAAGGGTAAAAATGTAACACCATAACCAGAAGAATGTAACATGAAATCATCACGCAACATCTGTTATTTTTGGGGTGGCGATACCAGGCGGAATCTTTTCGTCAGAAGCTATGGTGAATTTATTCTGATACCCCCTGACCGGGAAAAGTGTATTACTCCGGCCTTCGGGGAGATTTTCTGGCCCATTGACGGGCAGGGATTATTCAGAATGGCAGGAAAGGAATATGTTCTGCGCCCGGGATATGCCTGGTATTATCCTCCCGGAATGCAGCATGATTTTAAGCCGAAAAATACGTTCCATTACTGCTGGCTGACCATTGCAGGGGAGGACAGCGGCAAACTCTTTGCCATGCTGGACATTCAACCGGGTCTGAACCGAGCCGGAATCTGTCCGCGAGATCTTTTCAACCGGGTGGGAACAGACCTGAATTTTCTGACAAAAAAGCACCAGCTCAGCGCCCTTGCACTGGCCTTTAAAATCCTGACCCTGATCGCCTCCGGCGGTCGTAAAATGAAAGCTTCAACCGGACACGACATGGGTGAGGTCAAAAATTACATTGATGCGAATTGCGGTTTGCCGGACCTTTCCGTGGAACAGATTGCCAGTGAATTGAACATGCACCGTGTCAGTCTCAGCAGGGCTTTCAAGAAACGATACGGGGTGACGATTTCAGATTACATCATTTCCAGCCGGATGAAAAAAGCATCCTACCTGTTAAGTACCACGGCTTATCCGCTGAATGAAATCGCCCCGGAATGCGGCATGAACTCGAGGCATTATTTCTCCAAGGTATTTACGCAAAAAATAGGTTTTTCCCCCTCGGAATACCGCAAACTCTTCAGAACCGAGCCGTCTGATGGAACTATCCCGTCTTGAGATATTTTTCGTACCTTTTCGTGTCTTTTCGTTGTTAAAGATCGAGTCTCCAGGGGTCTATGCCTCTTCGATCTTCCACTCGGATATTTGCCTCGAGGCCGCATCGAAGTTCGCGCCGATGAGGACGATCCTCTTGCCCGAGTGCCGGTATTTCTGGTAATATTCCTTTTCGTGGATTTGCGCCAGCGCCGCGTCGGCGGTCTGGTTCATCTTGAACTCGAAGATGTAGATGCTGTCGCCCTCCCGGATCACGGCGTCGATGCGCCCGTCATTCGTCCTCGACTCCGCCTCGATGCGCACGCCTAAAAGCAGGAACACCGAGTAGAACAGCAGCTGGAAGCGCCCCTCGGCGTCCGTCTTGACATCGTACTGCACGGCGGCGAAGAAGGTTTTCAGCAAGTCCATGAAGCGTTGGATGTTTCCCGCCTTGATCGCCCCGGCCATCTGGAACACGTTGGCTCCGACGATTTCCTGCGGAATGGCGCTGTAGTCGCTGATCAGGTAGGTCTTGAAGGCCTCCTTCACTTCGCGGTTGGGAAAGTCGAGGTAGTACAGCGTCGTGCCTAGTTCGACAAATGAGCTCTTGATCGTCAGGTAGCCGGTCTGCAGCAGGAGCGCCAGCGGGTCGATCCGGTCGATCTCGAACGCGTTGAAGGCGAAGCCCATGACCGGCTCGCTCAACGCCCGCTCGAAGTTGAAGTCCGTCTTCCGGATCACCTCGAGAAGGAACGAGGGCGTCCCCGTCGAGAACCAGTAGTTGGAGAATTTGCAGCCGTTGATGAAAAACTGAGCCAAGGACACCGGATTGTACACCGTCGCCGCATGCTCCTCGAACCGGTACCCGTCGTACCACGCCTTGATTTCGGCAAGGAGCTGCTCGCGGGGAATGCCCAGCCTGTCCACGGCGTCATCCAGGCGCTCCGCAAAGTGTTTTTCGAATTCCTCCTGCGTGTAGCCGAGCATGGTGGCGTAGTCGGCATGCATGGTGATGTCGGCCAGGTTGTTGAGGTCGGAGAAGAGCGAGACGTGCGAGAACTTGGTCACGCCGGTGACGAACACGAAGCGCTCGAGGCTTTCGCATTTCTTGATCGTCGAGTAGAACCCCTTGAGGACATCCCGGCATGCCGCAGCCTCCGGAGTCGCCAGCACGTTCAGGATCGGCTTGTCGTATTCGTCAACGAGGATGACGGCGGGGCAACCCGCCGCCGAGACCACATCGCGAACCAGGAACTCGAAGCGCTTCGCATTGGACTGGCCGCGGACTTCCGTCCCGAAGTGCTCGGCAAGACCGGATAATGTATCAAAAATAAAATCTTCAAGCCCGACGGCATTTTTCGCATCGCAGTTGGCCATGTCCAGGTGGATGACCGGATACTCCTTCCAGTCGTATTCCTTGTCATAAATGGCCAGCCCCTTGAAGAGTTCCTTCTTCCCCTGGAACACCGCCTTGAGCGTCGAGACGGTCAGCGACTTGCCGAAGCGGCGCGGGCGGGACATGAAGTAGATTCCGGAAGCAGGGCGCACCAAATTCCAGATATATTCCGTCTTGTCCACATAGAGATAATTGCCTCGTATGAGTTTCTCGAAGGTATAGACGCTGCTGGTCAAATCTTTCATATCATGAATCCTCCAATGATAAACATACTGTAATGTGAAAAAGGAAACATGTCAACCACCCAAGCACTGAACACAAACGGGCACTCCACCCTGCACCCAGGGCGAGTAAACAGAAATCACAACCGGGACGGTCGCGCCACTTTTTCGTGATTTTCGTGCTTTTCGTGGTTAAAAAATATGGTTTTGACCTTTCCGGTTCGAGGATTATATTTTATGTTTGCTTTGATGCTATTTTTTCACCACGCAAACACGAGATCATCATGAGTCAGCTGAGTTTCCTTTTTTCCATGCTCTGGAAAATTCTATTTATCACCTTTTTCTTTGGGTTTTGTATCTTCATCCATGAATTCGGGCATTTGCTGGCCGCCCTCTGGCGCGGGCTGCATGTCGAAAAATTCTCGATTGGTTTTGGAAAGAAGATCTGGGGCTTTACGATACGCGGAGTCGAATATGTGATCAGCTGGCTGCCGTTCGGGGGCTATGTGATGCTTCCGCAACTCGATCCATCCGACAGCCCCACGACTAGCTCCGGGGAAAAACTGCCGTTGTGTCCGCCGCAAGATCGCATCATTGCCGCCTTTGCCGGACCTTTCTTCAATGTAATCTTCGGCTTCCTGCTGGCCTCCGTCATGTGGGCAGTCGGCGTCTGGGAAGCACCTCCGGCACCCTCCTGCATTCTGACACAGGTGCCGCAGATACTGCCGGTTTTCAAGGACGGCCTGAAATTGACCGATAAGGTCATCGCCGTCAACGGTCAGGAAACCGATGGCTACTGGGATGAAGTCAGCGCGGAAATCCCCGCTGGCAGCGAAAAGTTGCAATTGACCATATTTCGTTCGGGTGAAAAGATCGAGCTGGACTACGAGCCGGAGATCAATCCGGAATGGGAAGCCGGATTGCGCCCGGGTTTCCGCATTATTGCTGTCAATGGCAAAAGCTTTGACAGGGGCGTGGAAGAAATGACCACGGAATATGTCTTCACCAAGGAGGCTTCCGTGCGCCTGACGGTGATTGACAACCAGAACCAACAGCAGGAAATCCGCTATCAACCGGCACCCAATCCGCTGATGGAACACCTCGCCTTCCCTTTCTTCCAGGCAAGCAATCCCGTCTCAATTGGAGAAATCCTGCCGGACTCCGTGGCTGCGCAGGCCGGCCTCAAAAAAGGTGATCAGCTCCTTGAATTGAATGGAACGGCCATCACCACAGCTGCAGCGTTTGCGGAAACCCTCCGGAAAATGACGGTCGAGCAAACATTTTCCCTGAAGGTCAGCCGTCAGGAACAGGAAATACTTTTCGAAAACCTCAAAATTCCTGCGGGTCAGCCTGCCGGCGCGGCAGCCCTTGGTCTTGCCTTCAACGTGCGTGCTGCACGGATCCTTGCCGGGATGCCGGCCAGCCAAGCCGGCATCCAAGCTGGTGATTCCCTTGTCGCCTTGAATGGACAGGACATCACGGATATCGAAATGTTCATCAATAGCATTCGGAAGTCCGAGGGACGCCCGGTTGACATCCTCGTCTTCGGCAACAACGAACTTCGCAAGCTATCCATGACTCCGACCTTGAATCAGCAGGATGGCAAAAGCGTCTATCAAGTCGGCATACAGCTTTCCGGCACCGCTCCAAAAATCATTGGACATCCCAGCCCCTGGCGGCAATTCACCAATGTCGTTGACCAGACCACCCGCACCCTGGGCCTGCTCTTTTCTCCGCTCACCCGGAAAATAAAAAGCATTGGCTCGGATCAAAAGCCGGAAGTTCCGCGCACCAGCATCCAGGTCAAGCACATGAGCGGACCCTTGGGAATCATTATGATGCTCTGGTACAAACTCAAGCTCGAAGGACTGCGCGGCGGGCTTTCGTTCATTATCCTGATCACCTTCAGCTTGGCCATGATCAACTTGCTGCCGCTGCCGGTACTCGATGGTGGACATATCGTTTATGCGCTGCTCGAACTTATCTTCCGAAGACGGCTCCCTGTCAAAGTCATCGCCGTCCTGCAGAACACCTTCGCTGTACTGCTGATCGCCCTGATGCTCTATATCACCGCATTCGACGGCAAGCGCCTCGTCCAGCGCCTCAGCTTCGGACTGCTGAACGAGAACAACGCCTCTCAAACTGAAGCAACCGCTGAGCCGGAGGCAGAGCCAGAACCGGAATCGAGCGGGGAACAAGATGAACAACCCTGATCTATCTTATCAAGTCGCCATCGACGGCCCGGCCGCTGCCGGAAAAAGCACGGCGGCACGCTTGTTGGCGGAAAAACTCGGCGGATTCTATGTCAATACCGGCGACATGTACCGGGCGTTGGCCTGGGCGGCACGGCAAAATGGCATCGATCCGGAAAAAAATCCAGAAGCCTTGACCGCCCTGCTCCCCGGCTGGGAGCTGCGCTACCGCCTCCTTGACGACCGCACCCTACAACTCTTCTTCAATGGTCAGCCCATTTCCCAGGACAAGCTGCGTGCGCCTGAAGTCACCGCCATTGTCAGCCAAGTCGCCCGTATTCCGGAAGTCCGCGAATGGATGCTCGAGCGCCAGCGCGAATGCAGCAGCCTTGGCGTGATTATCATGGAAGGACGCGATATCGGAACGGTCATCTTGCCCCAGGCAAAATTCAAATTCTTCATTACCGCGTCCCCAATGGAAAGGGCCCGGCGCCGGCTTGCACAAAGCGGCGAGGTCGCCGCAGACGCAACCTTGGCGAAAGTCGCCGCCGAAATCGAAGCCAGGGATCATATCGACAGCACCAGGGAAACGGCGCCCCTCAAACCTGCCCCTGATGCCATCACCCTGGTCACCGATGGCATGAACCAGGAACAGGTCGCAAATCACCTGGCTGAAATCATTAAAAAGAGCTTGACATGAGTACTCTGCAAGGATG
Source organism: Lentisphaeria bacterium (assembly GCA_033809415.1). Taxonomy (GTDB): domain Bacteria; phylum Verrucomicrobiota; class Lentisphaeria; order Oligosphaerales; family Oligosphaeraceae; genus JAQVUB01. The sequence continues at coordinate 13,600 of JAPXLT010000041.1, read as the reverse complement.
GTGCAATTACCGCGTCCCATACGCCGACAGCGATCAAATGGGATTCGTCTATTACGGTCGATACCTGACTTATTTCGAGCGCGCCCGGAATGAGCTGCTCCGAGCCCTGAATTTCACCTATAAAGAGATGGAGGCGCGCGGGCTTGGGCTGCCGGTCATCGAGGCACATGTCAATTATCGCCAGCCGGCTTGTTATGATGATGAACTACGCATCAGTGCCGAACTCGATTGGCTGAAACTGGTGCGGATGCAGGTCTTCTGCAGAGTCTGGCGGGGCGACGAACTGCTTGCCGACGGCTATACCATCCATGCGGTTATGGACCTCGATAGCAAAAAAGCCACGCGACTGCCACACGACCTGGAAAGTCTTTTCCGGCAAAATATGATCAACCGCGAAAACGAAAGCGAGGCATGAATGAACTGGCTGCTTTCCTATGCATGTGCCTGGATTACGGCAACGCTGCTGGCGGCCGTATTGACTGGATTCTGCCGGACTCTGGCACCGCGCTTAGGTCTCGTTGACCGCCCGAAAAATGAAGCCCATAAGACGCACTCGAAGGCGACACCGGTAGCCGGAGGCATCGGCATGTGCCTGGCCTGGCTGCTGACCCTCGGCGGCGGCATCCTGGTCAGCATCAATGTTGCAAACTTGCTACCCGAGGAATTCAGCTTCGTCGTGCCGGGAATCCGGAATATCTGGAAAAACCTGCTCTTGATTACGGCGTGCGCCACTCTGATCACACTCGTCGGCATAGTCGATGACCGAAAGCCAATGCGCGCAGGCAAAAAGTTTTTCCTGCAATTTGTGATTGCCGCAGTTACAGCCACTTGGGGGCCGCGCCTGACGCTGGGAATCAGCAACCAGTTCATCTGCTGGATTATCACCGTGCTCTGGATCATGACGGTCATCAATGCCCTGAATTTCTTTGACAACATGGATGGTCTGGCCGGGGGAGCGGCAATGATTGCCGCCATGTATCTGCTGCTGATTGCATCTATCCGGGAGCAGCACTTTGTCGCCATGCTCGCCGCCGCCACCGGCGGCACCGCCTTGGGCTTCCTGTTCCATAACCGCCCCCCTGCTAAAATCTTCATGGGAGACGGCGGAAGCCACTTCCTGGGCTACTGCCTGGCTGTCATCTGCATCCTCACCACCTTTTACCTTCCCGGCGAAAGCCAGACTTTCACCCCTGTCCTGATCCCATTGCTGGTGCTGGGAATCCCCCTGTTCGACGCCGTCATGGTCGTGCTCATACGCTTGAAAAACCGGCAACCATTTTATATTGGTGACAACCGGCATATCTCCCACCGCTTCTGTAAACTGGGCATTTCCCGCCCTTACGCCGTGCTGTTGGTCTGCCTGCTCTGCTTCAGTTCCGGCGCCGGCGCCGTCACCCTGCTCTGGCTACCCCCGGCGGGTGCCTGTGTTATTTTTGCCCAGACCGGCGCCATGCTGGCCGTCATCTCCATTATCCAATTCATTCTTCCCGAGGGCAAGCAACCATGACTCTTAACCAGAAACAATTGCAACTCCTTTGTCAACAAGCAATTGCTGAAGACGTCGGCAGTGGGGACGCCACCACCCTGGCAATTGTACCGCCCGATCAAAAAATCTCTGCGCATTTCATCAACCGGCAGGAATGCATCTGCGCCGGGATGCCGGTCGTCAAAACCCTATTCCAGGAACTCAGCAGCGATGTCGAGTTAGTCCAACACGTCCAAGAAGGCGCTGTCTGCCCGCCAGGCACTCGAATGGCTACCGTCGAGGGAAATGCACGCGCCATCCTGACCGGGGAGCGGACTGCCCTGAACTTCCTGCAACGCCTTTGCGGCATCGCGACTGTTACACGACGCTACGTCAGCGCCCTCGGCGACTCCAAGACTAAAATCCTCGATACCCGGAAAACCACACCGGGTCTGCGCCACTTGGAAAAATATGCAGTGTGGGCGGGCGGCGGGCAAAACCACCGCATCGGACTTTATGACCGGATCATGATCAAGGACAATCACCGCACAATGGCACGCATGCTGGGGGCGGACTCGATACGCCGCGCAGTGCAGGCATGCCGCGAAAAATACCCTGAACTAGAAATCGAAGTCGAAGCCGATACGCTGGACGATGTCCGCGCAGCAGCAGACGCCGGGGTCGAATATATCCTGCTTGATAATATGAGTGAAGAACAGATGAGCGAAGCAATTCGCATCATTGCGGGCAGAGCCAAAACCGAGGCCAGCGGCGGAATCACCCTCGAACGCCTGCCACGCCTACGCAACCTGGGCCTGGACTTTATCAGCGTCGGAGCACTAACACACAGCGCACCGGCCATCGATATCGGACTCGATACCCCCAACTGAAATTCAAAATGAACTAGTCTCAGACAGCTCCGAGCCCCCTGCCCTATATATCAGCGGAAAGATGAAATATGACTAGGACTAAAGAACTCATCAAGCAACAGGATTGGATTTGTCAGGATGGTGGCCGTGATTGGCGTGATGGACTTCTGCTTGGCAATGGCAATCTTGCAGCCATCGCCTATGCACCAGGCCATCTCGAATGGGTTGTCAATAAGGTTGATGTATTCGACCCGCGAACTGAAAAGAAAATGCTGGATAAAATCATTCCGCATGATGATTTCTTGAACCGGATTCGTACAATGAATCCGAAAAACACGCTGTTTCTGAATGAGCTTGAGGACGTCCCTTATGAACGCACCTGCCAGCGCGACACCATCAGCGCGGCAGTCGTGAGGTTGAGCTTCTGGCACGGCATTGGCTGGAGTGCTCCTCCAATGCCGAGAACGACACGCCATCTTTCTCTGTATGAGGCCATTCTTGAGGAGCACATCGAATCCCATGGACTGCGCATGAAGCTGCGTATGTTCATTCCGCGTAACCGTGAAGTAATATGCATGAGGCTGACAGAGTCATCCTCGATCATGCACCCGCATATACTTGAAATCGTTCGACCTCCCGATCATCGCCTTACCCCTCCGGTATGGCATGCCATCGATGGCAACACCATCGCCTTCACGCAAAAGCTGCCCGGGGGACGCTACTCCTATACAGTGGCCGCAACATTTGCCACACACAGCACGAAGCATCTGCCCACCCATCGAGTCAAATCTTCGAGTGCAACTCTTGAACAGTACGGCGACACTGATTTGTTCCTGACCGTAAAAACAAGTTTTCACTCAAAAAACACACTGGAAGACGCATTGCATGAACTTGAAGAGGCAAAGAAAACAACATTTGACAAACTTGAAAAGGAACACCTCAAATGGTGGCGCGAATACTGGGATAAGAAGGCATACGCTGATTTCGGGCAATATCGCGACATACAAAAATATTACACCTTCAGTCTTTACGAAATCGCCTGCGTCTTTGGATGCGCCCCCATGCCCGGGCTGAACGGGATGGGATACGGGCCGTTGAACGAGCAGGTGCCAGGCGTAGGCTCACAGGGATACACTCACGATCAGAATGCCCAAATCCCGGCTCTGGCATTTATGCCGTCCAACAGAGTCGAGCTGATAAAAGCCCTTGCCGACACCTATCTTGCGGCTGCAAAAACTTTGAAAAAGCACACACGGCGACTTTTCGGCTGTGACGGGATATTCCTTCCGCTGGCTACCAATCAGCTTGGCATGGAATATCCGACGCGTGCCTACCGATATTCGCTCTGCGGGAGTGCATACACGGGCATGGTACTGTCTTTCGCATGGCGCTATTCAAAGGATATGACCCTGCTCAAAGAAAAAATCTATCCCCTGTTACGTGAGTTTACCATCTTCTACTCGCATATCATGCGCCGTGGTAAAGACGGTCTCTTTCATCTTGACTGGAGCGTTACACCGGAAATATTCACCCTGACGCGCGACGAACTGGCGACGACAAGCATGTTCAGAGTATGCCTTGAAACTACCATCGAGACCGCTGAACTTTTGCAGCGCGACAAAAAACTCCTTCCGCGCTGGAAAGAGATTCTCGCACATTATCCTGCAATTCCCAAACGCCCCGATGGCTCTTTCTGGTGTGGACCCGATGTCCCGCTAAATCACTATTTTTTTGGCGGACATATCCTCTATCCTTTCTTTCCCGCAGGAATCACAGACGACCTGCAAGCAGCACGCAAAACACTGGAATTTATTGAATCAGATGCAGTCGAACGCTCGTTTGCTGACCGGAAAGGCGAATTTCACATGAATCATGACTGGAGCGCGTTTCTAACTACAGCTGCCCATCTGCGGGCAGGCAACTATGCAAAAGGCTGGAAAGGCGTACAAAGATTCCTCGAACTTTTTGCAAAGGAAAACGGCCTTTTCTCACATGATCCGATCCTTATCTGGGACATAAAGGAAACCGAAGCCAATGAGCGGGCAAATGCTTCAAAATACCGAACTGGCAGGATTTCTTACACAGGCGAGGAACTCAGCCTGTTTGATCCAAATGTGCCGTACGTCCCATGTGTCACGGAAAATCCGGATGCGAAGCGCCTTGCCCCTGCCGTGCTCGAGGGAAATTCGGCGTTCCTTTTTCTCGCCTCTGAAACACTCCTGCAAAGTCATTCCGGAAAGATAAGGCTTTTCCCCGGTGTACCGGATGACTTTACCGGTTCATTCGTTTCATTTCTGGCCGAGGGCGGTTTCGAGGTTTCTTCTGCAATGAAGCAAGGCTGCATCCAATCGGTCAGAATCAAATCTCTTCATGGCGGAAAATTCAGGCTTGCAAACAAGGGAGACCTTGAAATAGAACTTGCGAAAAATGAAGTTTTCGAGTGCAATGAAGGCTTAGAACGCCTGTGATCCGTCAAAATACGAGGCAACAGGTGAGGACTGCCGTATTGCCCATGTTTATTCTTGGCACAACAATAAGATATTTGTTAATCCCCAAAATATCGTTGAATCCGCTCAACTCAACTCCAAATTATGATTGTAATGCCCAATGAAAGCGCCATCCCAGCTTCACTGACGCCTTACAATTATGGCACGATTATACAATAAATAGTCACTTTACTTATATCGCAATACATGCGTTGGGTGGTATATTTTTTGTAAGCATGTACTTGATCTAAATAAATCTGAACATAAAAACAAGGGTGTTTGAAACATGAGCTGGATTGACTGGATTCTCGCGTTCGTTCCGATCGGCATCGTGCTTTTCATCGGCTACAAAAGCAAAAAATATGTGCACGGTGTGGTTGATTTTCTGTCTGCCGGGCGCGTCGCCGGGCGTTATGTGATCTCGGTCTCAGATGGTGTGGCAGCAACCGGCCTGATCAGTATCGTAGGATATATGGAATCGACCAGCAATTCCGGCTTTGCGCTGTCATTCTGGGGACAGCTCAACACGCTTCTATTGCTGCTTTTTTCGCTGACCGGATACTGCACCTATCGCTTCCGCGAAACCCGGGCGATGACGATTGGACAGTTTTTGGAGATGCGCTACAGCCGCAAACTGCGGATTTTCGCAGCAGTGCTGCAAACCATTTCCGGGGTTCTGAATTACGCCATTTTCCCGGCAGTCAGTGCACGCTGCCTGATCTATTTCATGGGGCTGCCGCCATGGTTCACGATCGGATCATGGCAAATACCAACCATGGCACCCGTGATGGCGGTCTGTCTCGGCCTTGCATTGTATATCTGCGTTATGGGGGGGCAGGTGACGGTTATGGTTACAGACTGTATGCAGGGACTCTTGTCCTATCCCCTCTATGTAATCATCGCTTTCTTTATTCTATGGTATTTCTCATGGAACGATGAAGTCATCCCCACACTGATAAATCGAGCACCTGGCCAAAGTTTTATTAATCCATTCGATATCAGCGAATTGCGCGACTTCAACATTGCCTATGTCGTGATTGGACTCATTTCGACAGTGCTCGTGCGGATGTGCTGGTCAGCCTCGCAAGGGTACTTTGGCGCTGCACGTACTCCGCACGAGCAGAAGATGGCGGGCTTGCTGGGGTCCTGGCGTGGTGGTCTTTCTTCAATGATGTTCATGTTCCTGGTATTGGGGGCATACGTATTGCTCAATTGTCAGGGGGGACGCTTCACCGACCGGGCCAAGGCAGTTCGAGTGGAACTTGCCCAGAAGACCCTTGCCGACATTGCCCCTGACGAAAAATTTGCGGAAGCGCGCGCCGATCTGAACCAGGCCTATCATGAAATTCCAAAAGACTTCGAGGGAAAGCTTTCTTCCAAGCACAATCAGGAACTTCGTTATCAGGAGGTCACCTATGAACGCATGCAATCAATCGAAGGCGGGAAAGCCAAGGCAGGCACCTTCAATACCATTTACAAGCAGATGCTCTGTCCAATGGCACTAAGAGAACTGTTTCCAATTGGCTTGACCGGCCTATTCTGCTCGCTGATGATCTTCCTGATGGTTACCACCGATACCACCTATATGCATGGCTGGGGCGGAGTCATTGCCCAGGACCTAATTCTGCCGATTTATAATCGACCGCTCAAGCCGGCCCAGCAATTGCGGCTATTGCGCTGGTGCATCGCCTTTGTAGCAGTATTTTCATTTGTGTTCTCACTGATGTTTAATCAAGTTGACTACGTATTCATGTTCTTCCAGATCACGGGTGCGATCTGGCTGGGGGGCGCGGGACCGGTAATGGTATTCGGGCTTTACAGCCGCATCGGGACTGCGGCCGGCGCATTTGCTTCCTTGATCGGCGGATCGGTGATTGCGGTGTCCGGAATTATTATGCAGCAGAACTGGGCGGAACACCTCTATCCATTCCTGGTGCGCCATGACTTGGCAGACAAGGTCGGACAAGTGCTGCACACCATATCCGCGCCGCTTTCACCTTATATCGTCTGGGAGATGAACCCTGTGAAATTTCCGATCAACTCCATGGAGCTGATGTTCATTGCCCTGATGTGCTCGCTGGTCCTTTACTTCGGCGTGTCATTTCTAACCTGCAAAACTCCCTTTAACCTGGAAAAGATGCTTCATCGCGGCGAGTATGGCGACGGTTCGTCTCCCGAACCGCAAAAATTCAGTTGGTCCTTGTCCAGCATTTTAAGCAAGCTGTTGAGCATTGATTCGAACTATACCAAAGGCGACAAAGCCATAGCCTGGTCAGTGTTTCTATACAGCTTCGGATACAATTTCTGCCTGGTCTTTGTTGGTACCGTCATTTGGAACTCCATATCGCCATGGCCGATAGAATGGTGGTCCAGGTATTTCCTAATCATCAATGTGATTATTCCTACAATTATCGGGATCATAACTACCATCTGGTTCACGGTCGGCGGAACCATGGATTTGATACGCCTGTTCAAAGATTTAGCCGTCAAGGAACAAGATGACAGCGACGACGGGCGGGTGACACACGATGATACATAAAAACTGGAGCTTGAGAATATAAGCTTCAGAATAAAAACCTTAGAAGGATTTGACAAACATGCGTTGGATGTGCAGTAAGACCGCCCCTGACTCATCTGTGGTAGTTTATCGCGGGCAGTTCACGACGAAGGCTTACGAAGAGCGTGAAATCGAATACAGCGCCGACGGACGTTGCCAGTTGTACCTCGATGGGGTCCGTGTCTCGGAAGGGCCTGAGCGTGGCGCTCCGCAACGCTGGTATTTTCAGCGTGTATCCCTGAAACTTTCTCCCGGTTCCCATTCTCTTTGTGCCCGCGTCATGCAGTTCGACAAAAAGTTCGCTCCCCGTGCGCAATTATCTGTTCGGCAGGGGTTCTTCGTCCGTAACCTTGATGCCGCCTGGAGTTGCAAGACGGAAACAATGTCTTATGACATGCCATATCCCTGTTGGGGCGGAGTTCCGATGGTGCGTGTTGGCGCGGATTATCCGATAGGGATATTGGCGGGTGCCGGCGATGGCTGGGAGGAAGTTGGCTGGTTTGAGGACGACCGGAAGCTGGTTGCTCCGGAACTGCCAATGATGCGCTATGATCCCGTGACTCCAATCCAGCTGAAGCCGGGGCTGTGGCAGTTCGAAAACTACGTTTTAGCCTATGCAATCTATCATTTCCGGGGGCATGGGACGGCGAAGGTTCGCTGGAGTGAGACGCCATATGACAATGATGACTACGATGAAGTGAACCTGAAAGGCAACAAAGGTTGCAGAGACGGCAACTGGTTTTATGGGAAATGGGATGAATTCATGGTTGACGGGGCGCTAGACTGGCCCGCGCTTTACTGGCGTTCGGGACGCTATGTCGAGATCGAGACGTCCGATGGCGTGACTGTGGAAGTGGAGTATTATCGCACCGGTTATCCACTGCCGGAATATATATCGGATGATCCCCTGAATGTGATCGCATACGAAACTTTGCGGAACTGCTGCTTCGAAACATTTATGGATTGCCCCTACTACGAGCAGCTGCAATACATCGGCGACTCGCGTCTTCAGGCTCTCTGTATTTATGCAATAGGTGATGATCATCGCCTTCCAACGAAAGCATTGCGGTTGTTTTCTTATGGGGCAGAGGAAGATGGAAGTCTGCGTAGCCAGTATCCATCACACGCCCCTCAGAAAATATCCTCTTTTATGATGATCTGGATGCTGATGCTCGAGGATTACTATCGTCTCCATGGACGAGACAGCCTGGTCGAAGAACTCCGTGCAACGGCAGATAATCTCCTGGCATACTGGAGGCGAAATACAGTGGATGACTTTTTCATTTCGCCGCCGGATTGCTGGAACTTTGTGGATTGGCATCAGGACTGGAAGAATGGGGTTCCTGTCGGAAGCGGGCCTTGCAGCATGCTCAATTTGTTTTATGTACTGGCTCTTCGTGCATATGCGCAGATTTATTCCGCCCCTGCCGAAGCCCAGTACGCTGACGTTTTGTTGCAAGCCATCAATCAGAAATTTCTCGATCCAGAAACAGGGTTATTCAGAAGTTTTACCGACAGTGAAGGATTTTGCGAACATGCACAGATTCTGGCGCTGATGTGTGGAATCGGCGACGCCGAAAAAATTGTCCGGGGACTGCGCCAAAAAAGTCTGACCCCGTGCAGTATCTACTTTTCCTATTACTACTTCCAAGTTTGCCAACAGTTTCATTGGGCTGATCTAATAGAAAAACGCCTTGACAAATATCGGGCACTGCTAAAGCAGAACCTGAAGACACTTCCTGAAGAGTTCGACAATCCTCGCAGTGACTGCCATGCATGGAGTTCCCATGTGATGCTTCTGGATCCAATAACGAGATAGGATGCCTAGGCATCTCCCGGGCACGGCTTTTTACAATCGTCATCAAAAAAACACATTTACTGCCATGAAAATCCACGCTGGTCTTCTGCCCTCCATGGTCATGCCACGCAACCAGAAAAATGTATCTCAACAACTGGTCACTGGCACTTGTCGCACTGCGGGAAACGTATCCGCTGCTGTATATGCAGAGGGAAACGGCTCGCTTATCAAAAACCTCCCAAACTGCGGAAAAGCAGCCAAAGGACGATTTTCTGCACGTTTGGACGGTATTCCCTGTGGCGGTCCTTATCGTATTGAACTCAGCCTCCAGGACGAGAAGCTCCTTGTCTCTGATGTGCTGGTTGGCGATCTCTGGATTCTCGGCGGGCAGTCCAACATGCAGGGTGCAGGTTACATCACCGGGAAAAGGCTCAATACTGAAAACCGCCTTCGTGCCTATTATATGGACGATAAATGGGGCATGGCTCAAGAGCCGATCGGGCGTGTCGAGATTTCTCGCATCCAAGCACATCTCAAGTTACTGAATCCCCACACTCCGCAGAAATCACGCAAGAATCCTTTCAACCGCGGAGCAAGCCCTGCCCTTCCATTTGCCATGGAACGCTACAAACAGACTGGAATCCCCCAAGGACTGATTGCATGTGCACATGGTGGAGTAACCATTGGAATGTGGGACCCCGCAACCAAAAAACAAGGAACAGACTCTCTATACGGCGCCATGCTCGAACGGGTGCATCGCAATGGTGGTCGGATTACTGGAATGCTTTGGTACCAAGGATGTTCCGATACAACAGACGCCTTATATCCGCATTTCGAGCAGGCAACCCTCCATTTTTTCCGAACCTTGCGCAAAGATCTGAAGGCCCCGAATCTCCCCATTGTACAAGCTCAGATCGCTCGCCAGCTCTACAATACCCAGGCAGAGGAAAAGGGCTGGTCGGTTATCCGGGAAGCACAGCGAAACATGCCGCGGCGAATCAGGAACCTTTTAACCGTTCCTACAATTGACCTCGCTACTGATGATTCCGTCCACCTGAATGAGGAAGCCTATTTTATCCTTGGCCGCCGCATGGCCGAGGCAATGCAGACGATTCTCCGCGAGCCGGGAGCGCTTCCCCCTCCGATCGTTCTCGACCGTGCTGCCTTGCATTACAATCGAAAACGTGGATTGAATGATGTGTATGTTTATTACAAAAATGTTGTCGGCGCCTTGCAAAGCTCCGGTCGTGCCAGCGGCTTTTCCTTCGGGCCAAACAATGAGAATCTGGCATTTTCCACACAACTTAAAGGCAACTGCGTGATCCTCAAATGCGTCCGGGTAACCAATTCCTTTGCGTACGGATGGGGACAAAATCCATACTGCAATATAACGGACGCCGCTGGGCGCTCGCTACCCGCATGCGATTTCCAACTTCTGAAATCCCCATTCTTCCGGGGCGAATATGCGAAGGCCATGATGGTTAGCGCCCCTCTGTTGATTGATGAGAACATGGCGAATGTGACCTATAAGATGTGCCGGAATCTTGCCTACGCCCCGGCACACAACGCGCCTCCTTTCAACTGCTTCCCCGATCGGGTCGCACAAATACAGAACAAGGGAATACGCTTTTTCAAGACCAGCTATAAAGCGGATTTTGATCTGGATTTCAATCTGGCATTCGGATATGACGGGAACATCAAAATGTTTGTAGATGGGCAAGCTGTTTTTACCGATGAAAAAGCAAGAAATCCCATCATTCCAGCCAGCCATCTTCTGAAACAGCACTGGAAAAAAGGAATACACGAAATCGTCATTGCGCAAGCGATGAACTACGGATGCACCTGGGGCGTTAGTCTGGCGTTGGAATGCGCCCCAAAACTTCGGGATAAACTCCCGCAGGAAATAGTCGATTAACTGCCCCCGCGTGTTGCTGACGCTCTCATAGACAATGAAGCCGTTTTCAATGCACAGGGAAGGTAAAGTCCATGAGCAAGCACTACAGCGTCCATCTAACTGATCATTTAAGCGATTATAAGCTTTCCTGCAAGCTTCCCCTCTACGTCAAAAAGATAGCAAAGGGGACGCACCCGGAAAACGCGCCGCATGACCACGATTTCACCGAAATTGTGATTGTCACATGCGGAGAATGTTTTCATAAAGTCGCAGGCAAGTCCGTTCAGATCGCCAAGGGTGATGTTCTGCTCATTTATCAGGGAATAACCCATTCCTACAGTGATGTTAAGACGATGGGAATCACGAATCTGCTGTATCGGCCGGAGGCGATTCCTCTGCCCTTTCTGGACAGTTATGAATTCCCGAATTTCGAACTGTTATTCCCAATCAGGAAAGGGAAGGCCAACTCAGAAGCGATTCTTCGCCCGATAGCGAAACTGAACAACATGCAGTTAAAACAAATGACCGGGCTTTTGAGCCTATTGTCTCAGGAATTAAAAAGAAAAAATCCGGGCGCATCTTTTTATTCGCTGGGACTTTTCATGCAGATTCTTACATTGATTGGGCGTTCCAGCCTCCAAAAAACCTCTCCTTCAAAAGAAATATTCTGGCTCAATGGAATCCTTTCCTATATGAAGGATCATTTCAAGGAAAATCTCAAGGTCTCAAAACTTGCTGAATTAGCACACGTCTCAGAGCGTGCTTTCTTCTACCACTTCAAAAAATTAACGGGCTATTCGCCACATCGGTACCAAGTACATTTAAGGCTTCAGCATGCAGTGAAGCTGCTGCAAAATTCCTCGATGCCGGTAACTCAGATTGCAATGGAGAGCGGTTTTTTTGACAATGGGCATATGACCCGGGAGTTTCAAAGAACCTTCCGTTGCTCGCCGAAGGTCTTTCGGCAAAAAGCGCAAAAAGGTTCGGAGACGCGCACTGGCGGAGAAAGCATCGACACTTTTGCAGGTGCCTCGGATCAGGATGGTTAATGGCATGAGCACGTTTTGAAAGGTCGCAAACAAGATGATGAATAAAAAGTATGATCTTGCTGTCATTGGCGGAGGGTGGGCCGGCATCGCATGTGCTGCGGCAGCAGGACGCCGCGGAGCGTCCGTTTTGCTGATCGAGCGCAGTAATTCTCTTGGAGGCTTGGCAACCAACGGTTTCATTGGTGGAATGCTGGGATATCAGACAATGAGTAAAACGCCCCGGGTAGTTGTGCGCGGGGAGTTTGAGAGATTGTTGAAAAAATTGCATGCAGCAGGAGGCGCTCCCCTGTTTCATGCCAAAGCCGGTCCCATTCATTTTGATCCGGAACTGATGAAGATCGTTGCGGAAGATATGCTTGCAGAAGTAAATGTGGATATTATGTACAATACTACAGCCATTGGAGCAAAACGCAACGGCAACCGCATCGAAAACGTGGAACTGTATACCACCGGCGAAAGGCCTGTGATCACAGCACAAAATTACGTTGACTGCACCGGCAATGGAGAACTTATCGAGCAATGCGGCGCGGAATATGAGTTTGGACGTCCCGGAGACGGGTTGGTGCAAGCACTTGGACTTGTCGTCTATTTCACAGGGCTTTCCCCTGATTGGGTGAAGGACGCGCAAGCAATTCGTGATGCTTTGGAAGAAGAACGCCGAACGGCCCGCATCGGTATTTACCACGCCAATGTAGTGGCTCCCGAAACCGCTTGGGGCTATGGCGGAATGTCAAGCTGTGCAGTACGAGTTGGCGGGATCAGGGAGGCTGCAGACCCGCGGAATGCACGGGAATTGTCTGCTGCCCAAAGCCGAATGCGCCAGTCAGCGCAACGGATTATGCAAGTTTGCAGGAAAGTGTCACCCGCCTTTGCGCACGCGACAATTGTATATCCCTCCCAGCCGGGGATTCGTGAAGCGCGTCGGCTGAAGGGACTTTACGTCATCAATGAGAGTGACATCGTAAAGGCGACCAAGTTCCAGGACAGTGTTGCACGAGGATGTTACTGGATTGATATCCATTGCCCCATGGGATACAGCGATGATGTATTTTTGTGCAACGGCGAGTGCCAGACACGACATTCCTGCCGTCAACGAGAAGAGTTTCCACAGCTGATATCCGCTCAGCTCACTCCGCCTGAAGACGAATATTTTACCATCCCCCTCCGAGCACTCTGCTCCTGCAATACCGAAAATCTGCAAGCCGCCGGGCGGTGCCTGTCTGCAACAAGCGGGGCAATTGCGGCTACGCGAGTCATGGCCATTTGTGCTGCCACAGGTGAAGCTGCCGGAGTCGCGGCAGTACATTCAAGCAGAGAACAGTACCCTGTCTCGCAAATTGACATCAGCAAATTGCAAGAAGATTTGCAACAAAATGGAGCACTGATTTAACACCCCCGTCCCCCCCCGCACCCCAATACTCGTTACTTAAAATTTTTTAACAACGAACTACACGAAAAGACTTGGCGTGGGCTGGCGTCCAC
>JAPXLT010000040.1:0-23440 GCA_033809415.1 Lentisphaeria bacterium | reverse complement strand
GGGTGAAGGGTGAAGGGTGAAGGGTGAAGGGTGAAGGGTGAAGGGTGCAGGGTGAAGGGTGCGGAGGGTTCCTGTCCACAATGTCCACCACGTCCACAGCGTCCACAACGTCCACAATGTCCACAACGTCCACCACGTTTGACATATACGGGTTGCGTGCTCATTCGTCAAAGCAGCAACCCCTATAGAAAATTTTCGTGCCTTTTCGTGTCTTTTCGTTGTTAAAAAATATTAGTAATGGAGGACGATCATCTGGTGGCAGATTAGTTTATCGATGGTGATGCTGATCTGTCCGTTGCAGTTTTGGAAGGGTACCTCGAGCCCTTGGGGTTCGAGGGTGATGCGTTTGATTTCTCGGGGCAGCCTGAATGAGAATTTCACGTCATGGATGGGATTCAGCTCCTCGATGACTTCAACTGGAGCGGTCGGGTACGCTCCCGGAACGAAAGCGTCACTTTTCATGCCGCGCAACATCGTATTGGCATAGAGGGCATGGACAATGTAGCGCCTTTCCTCTTTCTGCTCGAGCAGGGAGACTCGTCCCTGGGATGGCATCGAGGTATGCAGGGGAAGATCGTCATCAATCAGCGCACGAATTCCCTTCAGGATGAAGTCCTTGAGAATGACATTGCCATAGAGCGCGTAGAGGATGAAGACAGGATGCGCAAAATAGAGGAATTGCCCGTCTAGAAGTCCCGCGTCGAAGCCGGCATCCTCGAGGTGGTTGGGAGTATGCTGGTGCGAGCAGAAATGCCGGTAATCTCGGTTGAAATAGGGTTCATGAATTTTCCCCAGAGACTTGCCGGAGTTTATCCGGATATTCATTGAGGGGCGGTACATGACAAACGGCGTATTGATCCCTTCCGGTGCAAATTCCGCAGCAGGATTGATGTAATTCGGAAACAGAGTGGCGAGTCCCTCGAAAGTTAGCGGCAGCTCAAAGGCGAGTTGATCACAATCCTGCTTTAGAATTGAAGTGCCGGAAAGAATCAGCTTGCCGCCGCCGTCAACAAAGTCAGCGAGGCGCTTTTGCAGGGTTGCATCCGGGCGCAGGTCATCTGGTAGGATTAGCACTTTATATGCCGAGAAATCATTGCCGTCATCAAGCCGGTCAAAAGGAATGTGCGCTTCCAGCAACAGCCGCGACACCCCGGTCTCACTCTTCAAATTCCTTTGCAAGGGCTTTTTGAAACCATGATTCGACAGCATGGCGACATTGGCGGCTGAGGAAACCTGGCGGCACCAGGGCTCCTTCTGTTCGACTTCCGCGTATGCCGCTCCGATCAGTCGGCAGGTGCTTTCATCCAGCTGTCCGGTTGGATGCAACTGGTCGCCAATGCTGCATTTTGCGCCTTGCGCCAGCATCGCCGCGCATTCATAGCGCAAGGCATTTGCATGCTTGAAGCCCCCGAATTCCCCCCAGGTCGTGTGAAATTTCCCGGTCATTCCGAGGAAGTCATGTTCGAGGTTGCGGCAGTATGCGGCGCTCAACGGGAAGTGGTCATAACCCCAGCCGCCGGTAGGCAGGGATTCGAGTTCCAAGTGACTGTAGTAAGGCAGCAGGTCTCGGTTGCCGGGCTCGAGTAGGGCACCATTATTGTGAAAGACCGGCAAGTCGGCTTGGACGCAGCGGGCTGCTTCAGTCGTACGCCGGAAATATTTCAGCAGTGTTTTTCGCGCAAAACGCAGGCGATCCTCTTCCTTTTCCGGGTCATATCCGTCAGCTGCCATATCTCGCATGCAGTGCGGACAGCAGCATTGTCCTTGCGAGATAATATCAAAGAACATGCCGTCGGCATCAGGGAAAAGATGGGCGGCTTCCTCGATCAGGCGGCAGAGATAATCCAAATATGGAGAATTGAAGCAGAGCTTCTTGAAACCGGCCGCGAGGGGCGACTGTACCCAGGAGGCCCAGCGGCCATCCGGCGAGATTTCCCGCCAGCCGGGTTCGCATTCCGCGATCCGGTTGTTGACGCCGGCGGTCAGATAGATCGGCACTTTGACGCCGATTTCATGGCAGGCATCTATTTGAGCACGCAGTAGGTCAAAATTCAGGCCGGGGTGCATGGCGCCGACTTTGCAGGGGTGATAACTCCACCCATGGTGACAGCAGGAAAAACAGGTGATCGAGTCGGCATGCGCCATCTGCAGGCGTTCCTGCCAGAGCTTTTTGTCGAATGCGGAGCCGATCCCGTCAATGGCTGGCGAGGTGTGGAAATCCAGGTGCACCTGGCGGAAACGCAGTTCACGGTTATTGTTCATCCTCGAAAACCTCCTTATCGAGTGTTTAGCTTTTATTCCCAGATAAAATCGTTGTCGGACAGCCTTCGTATGGCCAGTTCAGGGGTGTCTTGGAAGATGGGCAGCATGCACTCACGCAAGATGACAGCGTTGGTCAGACGGGAGATGCTGTTTCCGACAACGCCATACTGCAAACCACCTGCCTTGGCGACAAACTGTTCCATGTCAACGTAGTTATCCTTTTTCGGGGAATGCCAGTGATGCTGGATTTGATGCCATTTCCCTGCGCTGTCACACACATACAGGGTGCTGGTTTCACGGGTATGCATGCCCGGCACCCGCGCCTCGATTTCCAGGGCATGCATGCAGGTGTTGGCCGTGTAATCGGTACCCAGAAAAAGGATGAAGCCGTTGTTGCGCATCAGTTTTCCATAGGGGCTGTCTGGCGACCAAGGGGTACGCGCTTCGAGATGCCCCGAACAGAAAAATTCCGCCATGGGACCGAAGGCGGCAATCGAATGAACGGGATGCAAACTGCGGATGACTCCAGGACGCTTACGGAAAATATTGGGTAGTGTGCCCACCGTGGCAGGAGTATAATCGACATGAAATACTGGCTGCTCGCGATTGACATTTCCGGAGACGGTTGACATCATCAGGGTGCCTTCCGATCCTAATAGTTCGAGCAGGCAGTCAATGATGGTATCAGCACCGCCTTCAACCGGACCAACTTTTCTCAAGGAGGAATGGGTCAACAGGTTCATTCCCGGACGAATGCCCAGAGCTTGCAATTGCTGGCAGAGGGTTTTACGATCAAGCATTGTATTCTCCTAGGGTGCAGGGGGCAGGGTGCAGGGGGCAGGTGGCAGGTGGCAGGTGGCAGGGTGCAGGTGGCAGGGGGAACGTCCAGTTTCTGTCCACAGCGTCCACACTGTCCACAGCGTCCACAGCGTCCACTCCACGCTATGCACCACCATCCGTCGAAGCAACAACCCCTATAAAAATTTTCGTGTCTTTTCGTGTCTTTTCGTTGTTAAAAAGTATCGTATTGCTCCATGATCTCCCGGATTTCCCGGACGGCGCTTTCTTCGAGGTATTCGACAAAGCCTCTTCCTTTTTGCAGATAATCATCTTTTTGCGCTTCGATTCCCGGGCAGTACTGCATGGCGGATGGACGTTTGCGGTAGCCATTGACGATGTGATATTCGCAGAATGGGGTGTCGGTCAGGAAAGCGGAGAGGTCAGGAGTCTTGAACGCCGAACCGAGGGCGATGACCAGCCGGATGCGCCCGGCGGCGCGTTCATGCAATGCCGGCAGCAGTTTGCGATCCCAGCAGCCAGCCTGCGCCAGCCCCCCACAAAGTAGATAGGAGATTCCCAGATCAACGGCCTGTTCGAGCGTTTCGAAGGGATCACGCACCGCATCAAATGCGCGATGCAGAGTAATGGGGCGACCGGCAGATGCCTGAACCAACTGCTTCATCCTGGGAACATCCAGAGTGCCATCTGCACGCAGAATCCCGAACATCAGCCCATCAATGCCCTGTTCGAGGAGAATGTCCAAGTCCCGTTGCATGGTGGTGAATTCCTCATTGCTGTAAAGCATGTCCCCGGCACGCGGGCGCAGCATCGCAAAAAGCCCCAGGGAAAAGCCTTGCAGCTTTCTGGCCTCGACGGCCGCTTTGACTAGACCGGCACTGGGCGTCAAAGCACCCTCCGTCGGGCTGACATATAATTCCACGCGGTCTGCTCCACCTCGCCAGGCGGCCAGCATATCTTCCACCGTACGGGCACCGACTTCCAATTGATAACGCATCCTTGCAATACTCCTTATTCGAATGGGGCAATAAAATTTTGAGTGATTTTTCTTGTCCACGGAAAACACGGAAAACGCGGAATTTTTTCGTACTATTCTTCGCTTTTTTCTAGGGCGGGGA
Organism: Lentisphaeria bacterium; assembly: GCA_033809415.1. Taxonomy (GTDB): domain Bacteria; phylum Verrucomicrobiota; class Lentisphaeria; order Oligosphaerales; family Oligosphaeraceae; genus JAQVUB01. Next base: position 19,262 of record JAPXLT010000040.1, on the reverse strand, counting down.
ATTCGATCAAGTTGGTCGAGCCGCATAGGTCGTTGAAGCGTGATTTCTCATCGTATGCGGAAAGGAAGCACTGATGAACGCCTTTCGGCAATTCAGCCTGGATGCTGCCTTCGCTGACTTGCGCGGGAATGCTCTTCCAAAGCCGTTTATGGGTGACTTGTTCTCCGGCATCTTCCGTATAGCAGAGGATGGCATGGGTAATTCCCTTGCCTTGTGACAGGATGTCCGCACGGATCACATTTCCGTCGATCTTGGCTCTCGAGAGTTTCGGCAGGCCGGAACCGCCCTCGAGGAAATATTCTGCCATGCGGAAACAGGACGGGAATTCGAAACCAATATGCGAATGCGATAGGCGAATAACCAGTGAGTGGTTTTCCAATTTGGCACATTCATCAAAGCCGGCCTGCGATGTAACCGGAGTGGCATTCTGGTCGTTGGTGCCGACCACCCAGTAAAGCGGCACTTTGGCGGCGTGATGAAAACGCCCATTGATAAAGGCAGTGCTGTCTCTTTTGACATCCCCGCAGTAAATCTCGATGCCGCCCTTGAAGCGTGGATCAACCGCAGCAACCATGGCGCCATACCAGCTGCCCCAGGATAATCCGACAAAAACCGTCTTCTCCGGATTCACCTTATCGAGAGTCCGCAACAAAGAATGCGCCAGCACCATATTAGCCACATTGACTACATGATTCTGGCGCCTGCCGCCTTCGAGTTCCGCACGTGCAACATTGGTCTCCGTCGGCTTTTCCGAGCTGGTCAGCGGCCTCTGGTTGTACCAGTCCAGCGCCATCACCACATAGCCCTGCTTGATCCAGAGTTTGGTGTATTGCGGAAAAGCGGTTCCGCCCCCACCATGAATCAGCAGCACCGCTGGATATCCGCCCTTCGGCATGGGCGTCTCAGGATATCCGTAATAGGCAAAAAATTCAGCGGGCTGGCCATTGACCGGAGCACCTTGTATCAGCACGTCTCGCAAACCCTCGCATTTGCTGTCTGCGTATGGCGATTCCCGGAACTGCGGTGTTCTCGATAACTCCGCATAATTCCAATACTTTTCCGGCGCTTCGCGAAAATCCTGCCCGTTACTGCCACAGATAACTCCCATCATACACCCCGCAATCAGTAGTTTTCTTAACATGAAAAAACCTTTCCGACAATGATATTAAAATAAGTTTGCCTGACGTGTGACATACTATAAACGATCCATTCCGCTCTGCCAGTTTCAGGGTGCAGGGTGCAGGGTGCAGGGTGCGTGGTGCAGGGTGCAGGGGCAGGGTGCAGGGGCAGGGTGCAGGGGTGCAGGGTGCAGGGTGCAGGGGCAGGGTGCAGGGGTGCAGGGTGCGTGGGGAACGTCCAGTTTCTGTCCACAGCGTCCACACTGTCCACACTGTCCACAGCGTCCACCATGTCCACCATGTCCACACTGTCCACAGCGTCCACCATGTCCACCATGTCCACACTGTCCACACTGTCCACAGCGTCCACCATGTCCACACTGTCCACACTGTCCACAGCGTCCACCATGTCCACTATGTCCATCCTTACGCCCCGCACCACCATCCGTCGAAGCAACAACCCCTATAAAAAATTTTTCGTGCTTTTTCGTGCCTTTCGTGGTTAAAAAATCCTTTTAGGAATTGTAGGATTTTGTAGGATTTTCTATGTTTCTGCATGACTTCTTATGATTTTTCTTGAAATTTCGCTTTTCCGGCACTATCTTTTCGCCGTGGTTCAGAAATCATCCAGCCCCACCCACCCAGGGGGCAACCCACCCTCGATAAGGTACGCGCGCGCGCGAGCGAAGCGGAAGAGGGGGCACGGAAAATATGGTGGACGATGTGGACGAAAGCCGGACGCACTCGACGCCCTGCACACCTCACGACAGTCCGGACTTCACAACCGGGACGGTTGCGCTACTTTTAAACCGCATGCCATTTCATCGGTCGAAGCAACAACCCCTATACAAAATTTTCGTGCTACTATCGCCCAACTTCTTCTTTTTTGGGAAAGATTTCTCTGAAAAGAAAGCTTTAAGTCATTGGCACACAATCACTTGTCAAGCTGATCCGTCCGATTGTGGTGCCTTTACAAGGCACTGTCTTTGGGTGGGTTCCTCACCCCAGGCTAAAGCCAGGGGTTAAGCATGGTTAAGCGCCTACGGCGCAAAGCATTGTGCCGATCCGCCCGATCCGCCTGATCCGCCTGATCCGCCCGATCCGCCTGATCCGCCCGATCCGCCTGATCCGACTGATCCGCCCGATCTGTCGTCCGTGTCCCGTCCGTGTCCCGTCCGTGTCCCGTCCGTGTCCCGTCCGTGTGGGTTGCGGGCGATCAGTCCGCGCCAAGTTTTTCCGTGTGGTTCGTGGTTAAAAAATGGGTTGTGTGCATTCATTCACCGCAAGCAAGACGGATCTGAATGAGTCAAAAAAAGCCTAAAAAATAATTTGACTTTTATTTGAAATAGGTTTATAATCAGACATGATACTGTTTTTTTAGTTCTTCCCTTCTATGAAAGTGAATCATTTATAATACTTTTCGGGAGAATGGATTTATGAATCGCATCGTCAACAGGCCGCGTTTTGCTTGCCTTATTTCCTGGCTGGTCATTTGCTATTTATTGACAGTCGCCCATTGTTCCCGGGGGAATGATTTTACCATTCCGTATTTACGGGGCGAGATCAGCCTGGATGGTGTTTTGTCGGAAGCAGTTTGGGATACAGTCCCCTGGCGTTCGAATTTCCTGATCCTTGGGACGGACGATGCGCCCGCCGCCGCAACTCGCTTCAAGGTTTTTCATAATCAGCATGAGTTGTTTATCGGAATCGAGTGTCAGGAACCCTCGATGGAAACCTTGGTTGACACGCCGGTTTATACCCATAACAGTTCGATGATCTGGATGCATGACAGCGTCGAGATCAATCTGGTCCCCGACGAAAATTTATTGAATCTGTATAAATTCATGATCAACAGCCAGGGCATTTCCTGTGCCTTGTGGGGGGAAGATGATAATACCGACCGGGGCATATATGTTTTCATGCAGCCATATTCGAATCATCTGCGCACCCATACCAGTCGCCATGCCGACAAGTGGATCGTGGAGCTGGCATTGCCCTTAGGCGCCATCAATTTCGCACCGGATGCCACCGCCCTGTGGCGTTTCAATATCGGGCGCAACCGCTATGCGGTCAAACCGGCGGAGCTGAGCGCTTCCTCCCGGCTGAGCGAACTGAAAAAACATGTGCAGGTGCGGGATTTCCAGAAAGTGGAATTAGAGGCGTTCTCCCCGGCAGTCTACCAGTGGGAGTTTACCAACATGGCGACGGCTTTGCAACGCCAGGCATCTGGTGCGCTGGATTGCCAGTTTGCCGTTGATGTCATCAACCGCAGCGGTGAATTCCGCATTTGCCAAGGGCGTGTTTCGTTGCTGGACGACAAACAAGCAAAGGTCCTTTCCGATGAATGGGAGTTCGATGTAACGGATACTGCATTCAGTCGGCAGCAGCGTTCGTTCGTGCTGCCGGTCGAGGGGGAGTTCCAGCTGGATTTTGAATTGTATTCCAGCCTGGGGCACCTGCTGAAGAAAGTCCGCAAACCGGTGGAACTGCGCTACCAGCCACTGAAAATCAAGGTTCGCAAACCAGTCTACCGGAATAATATTTATGCAACGATGCCGGACAAAAGCATCGAACTCGAAATCCTGCTCGAGGAATCCATCGGCACCGCGCTGACCGTTACAGTAGAAGGCGGCACCTTGCGCGAGAAGGCTGAGATTGCCGTCAGCCAGGCGAAAAATACGGTGCGCTTCGATGCCGCGAACTGGCCGGATGGCACTTATGCCATTCACGTTGTCGGAGCGGACGCCAAGGTTCCGCTGCGCAGTGAGTTGACTATCCGAAAGCTGCCGTATCAGCCCGGTGAAATCTGGCTGGACGCGGAAGGTATCGTGCACTACGATGGGAAACCGCGCCTGCCAATCGGATGGTATTCGACATTCCCACCCAATTCCCTGTATGATACATCGGTCATCATGGCGCACTTCAAGAATTTTGAAAGCTTCAAAAAAACAGTCGAGTCACAGGAAAAGAAGGGCGCTGTCATCATGTATACACCCTACCAGGAATTCCACCCGGTTAATTATAATAACTGGCGCTGGGAAATTTTCCGTGACCCGCAGGATCGCCGGGCGGGCCTCACGCCTGCCCAAAAAGAAAAATTGCAGGCCTTTCTGCCGAAGGCGTCTAAGTTGCGCGGAATTATGGGATGGTATCTGGCTGATGAGCCGGAGGCGCGCGACAACAATCCGGGCTGGTTCATCGAGGCGGTCGAGCTGATGAAGGAACTCGATCCCTACCATCCGACTTTCATGCTGAACTACGGCTCCGAAGGAATGCGCAAGTTCTCGAAAGGCTGCGATATCCTGATGCCGGATTGCTATCCGCAGTATTTTGAAGACGGCAGCACGGGCAAGCCGCGCTGGTGCACGTCGCAGTGGATGCAGACAATCAAATCACTGGGGCTTCCAGGCTGGCTGATGGTGCAGATCTCACCCTGGCCGGATTTTTCGCCAGATCGCAAGCTCAAAGGTGTTCCACCATCGCTGGATGATATCCGCAGCCAGTTTTATCAGGCCTTGCTGCATGACGCCAAAGGAATTACCATGTATGCCTACTATGACAGCGCGCGCTTCGAGGTGGCGCGGCTCGGCAGCGACGCAGTGACCCGCGAAATCCGGATTCTCGAACCTTTGCTGCTGCGTAACAGCATCCCGGGCGCCGTCAGCTTCGAGTCCACACCGGAGGACCGCTTTTTCCAAGTAGGCATGAAAAAGCACCAGGGCCTGATCGGCATCATTGCTGTCAATACCAGCATGGAAACGCGCAAAATTCGCTTCCGCCTGAACGAAAAAGTAGGCGACAAGCTTTTTGTCGCCGGCGAAAACCGTTCGGTTGCGTTGAGCGGCAAGGAATTTTCCGATGAATTTGCCGCCGGTGAAACGCACATTTACCTGAATGACGAAGCTTTGGCCGCCAAAGTGGAGTCGCTGCCGAAAGTGCGCGCAGATATTGCGGCGGCCGTTGCCGCGCGCAAAAAGCCCGGCAATATCATTGGTACCGGCGAATTGTTCGCCGGGGATTACCAGAATATCGGCAAGGGAATTTTCCCGGAGGGCATGGTGCGCATGTCGGCCTCCAGCGAAAAAACAACCTATCCTACAAGAAATACGGGCACTCTGTATTATCTTCTGGATGGACTGGTTGACCCGCCGCAAGCGTACTACTCCTGGCTGCCGAAAAAAGATGAAACCGCACCCTGGTTGGAGATTCTTCTGGCTCAGGAGGAGGAGGTGTCGGAAGTGCGTCTGTATTCGGGGTACGATCCGGCAGATCACAGCTTTCTGCTGCAAGCGGCCAGCGTCCTGCTGCCGCAGGAAGATGGAACATTCACTGAACTGAATGCCTCAGAGCAGCTCCAGGATGGATGCATGACCTTGCGCTTTCCGAAAACCCGGCTTAAACGGTTGCGTATCCGGGTTGACCGCTGGCAGGCGCAGCGCAACGGCTACCTTTTGACGGAAGTGGAACTGTACTGAAGATTGCCCATCCCGCCGAGCAAAAAACAGGGGAACTCTTTTGTCCACGGAAAACACGGAAAGACTTGGCGCGGACTGATCGCCCGCAACTCACACGGACTTTACACGGACTTTACACGGACGACAGATCGGACGGATCGCCATGTGCCAAGGTCGGCTTTACGCAATTGCGTCGGAGGCTCGCCCGGCGCGAAGCGCCACACAAAAATAACCCCGGGTGAGGAAGCGCGGAGCGCGACGCAACCCGGGGTAAGGGACTCCCCCAAAAACCGCGCCCGGAGGGCGCAACAACAAGTGGCAATGAACTCTTCCAGCTGCTCAAGGTCTTCGACAAGACTGCGTTTGTGCCGCCCTACGGGCGCGGGTTCTTGGGTGCCGCCCACCCCCGGTTCCCTCGCCCTCCGGGCTCGGTCACCGGGGGTTATTATTGTGCAGCCCTCCGGGCTATGTCGGAGAAAAAACGGGAATTTTCGGCATCTCAAAAGAGGCTGTATGCCAATGACTTGGAGATTTCTTTTCAGAAAAATCTTTCCCCAAAAAGAAGAAGTTTGGCAATAGTATGAAGACCATGAAAAAAATCTGTCTGTTGATTTTCATTTTCGGTGCAGCGAGTCTTTTTGCCGATGCAAGCGATATCGTCATCAAAGCGGAGGCGCAGCCACGGATTCTGAAAAGCGGTGACAAACTGCACGTCAAGGTCGATTACTCATTTCCGGAAGACCGCCACCTCTCCGGATATCTCCTCGCCGCTTATCTCCCATTTGTGCCAAAAGCCTTTCCCGAAGCTACCGGGCTTCCAGTAGGTAAAAACCCGGACCCACGCTGGCGCGGTATTCACATCAGCGGCTGGCACTGGTTCAAGAGCGTGAAACGCCAGCCCGGGGAAGTTACTCTGGAATTTGACACGGCTTCCTGGCCTGCGGGGGATTACAAACTCGAGTTGCGAGGCTTGTTCCGTGAACAGAAGCCGTCTGTAAAAACCGATCTGTACCGTTCCGCCTTTTTTTATCTGACCATTGTCGCACCATGAATATATGCTCGCCATTTTTACACACAAAGGAGGTATCAAAATGAAAAGGTGCTTTACTCTTATTGAACTGCTGGTCGTGATCGCCATCATCGCCATACTTGCTTCGATGCTTCTGCCGGCGTTAGGCAAGGCTCGCAGCAAGGCAATCGCAGTCACCTGTCAGTCCAATCTCAAACAGTTAAACCTTGCTCTGCAAGCCTATATGGATGATTATGAAGACTGGCTCCCACCGATTGTGACAAAGTATTCGCCAGCGCATCTCTGGACTCTTGATTTGTACATAGGCGGATATCTGCGCTATTCAGTCAATACAAATATGGAACAGAAGGCAGACCCCATTGTCACCTGCCCGATGCCCGGACTCAAATTCAACGGGTCATACGGGATGCGCATGCCTTCGCAATTCGGTTCGAACTGCCGCTACCGTATGGATGCCCAGCCCAAGTTTCTGTTGAATGGTGCAGTAAAGAGAACGTGGAAATCAGCAGGGGAAATGATCCTGGTCGGTGATTCTGCAGCGCGAAACAACCCGCTGCGACAACAATACTGCATTGACGACAATAACTATGCCCAAGGCGCTGCCGGCTTGCCGCATTTCCGGCACGGGGGACGCTGCAATATCCTTTTTGGCGACGGACATGTTGAAGCAGTGGCCGAAGGAAAGCTCGGGGACTCGGTAAGAGCTACCAATGGCTGGACATGGTTTAGAGAAAATAATGTAATGGCCGGAGCTTATCCAAAAAATTGAAATAACTACTCCACACGGACGGGACACGGACGGGACACGGACTTTACACGGACGGGACACGGACGGGACACGGACTTTACACGGACTTTACACGGACTTTACACGGACTTTGCACGGACGGGACACGGACAGTAGTACGAAAAAAGTTTGTAATCGTTCCTTTTTGCGAATAAATTATTTATTTTACGCAACCGATCAACTACAGAGGGTACTCGCATGGAATTAGTTTACAAAGGCAAGACCAAGGACGTATATCGTCTTCCGGATGGCAATTATCAGCTGCAATTCAAGGATGATGTAACTGGAGCAGACGGGGTTTTTGATCCTGGTGCCAATACGGTTGGTGCTAAGATCCAGGGCAATGGACGCAACTGCCTGCTGCTGACCCGGTTCTTCTTCGAGGCATTGGCCAAAGCCGGCATCCGGACGCATTATCTGAGCTGCGATCCCGATGCCGTGACGATGAATGTAGTGCCATGCAAACCCTTTGGCAAGGGCGTCGAGGTCGTGCTGCGCTACAAGGCGGTTGGTTCGTTTTTCCGCCGCTATGGTGATTACTGCCGCGAGGGCCAGGAACTGCCGGGACTGGTGGAAATGACCTTCAAGGATGATGCACGCAACGATCCTCTAGTTATCAAGGATGCCTTGGTCATGCTTGGCGTCATGACTGCCGAAGAATACGATCTGCTCAAGGAAATGACGCTGAAAATCGGCGCAATCGTCAAGCGTGAACTGGCAGCCAAAGGACTCGAACTCTATGATATTAAATTCGAATATGGACGCAATGAAAAAGGCGAATTGCTGCTGATCGATGAAATCTCAGCAGGAAATATGCGCTGCTTCAAAGATGGTAAATGGCTGCAACCAGACGAAGTCGTGCGCCTGATGCTCGAGTAAGGGTGCAGGGTGCAGGGTGCAGGTTTTTAACCACGGAAAGCACGGAAAACTCGGAATTTTTTTCTATGGGTTGCTGCTCTGACGGATGAGCCTGCTCTGCCAAAATTCTTGTGTGTCAAGGTCGGCTTTACTTTTTCAGTCGGAGGCGATATGGAGCGCCGGCGGCTCGCCGGCATGAAGCCGGTTTTCCTCTTTCATTACTGAAAAATCAAAAAGTTCAAAAAAATTCTCAAAAATGAGAAAGACCCTCAAAGCCAGTAACTTGCGCATCGGTTTTTTGAAAATCTTGCACAAAAAAGAAGAAGTTGGGCAATAGTATTACGAAAATTTTCCGAGTTTTCCGTGCTTTCCGTGGACAAAAATAGTCTCCGGCTTGATTTGATCCGTCATTTGTAATAGGGCAAATGGGGATTTAAAGTAACTGGCATGGACAAATTGACATTAGCGCGATATTATCAGGCATTGCCGGAGCAGGCTGTTCGCTGCATGCTCTGTCCGCATGCTTGTGTGATCAAGCCTGGCAAGACGGGCTTGTGCCGGGTGCGCATGAACCGTGCCGGGGAACTTTTCAGTCTGGTGTATGGGCATCCGGCGGCATTGCAGGTTGATCCGATAGAAAAGAAGCCGCTGGCCTTCTGGAAAAGCGGCAGCCGGACTTTTTCCATTGGTACGTTCGGCTGCAATCTCAGTTGCCGTTTCTGTCAGAATGATTCATTGTCGCGTTCGGGGTCAGACCGCAGTCGAGAATATCCCCGAATGGAACCGGCGCAAATCATCGATCTGGCGCGGCGCAATGCCTGCGAAAGCATCGCTTTTACCTACAATGAGCCAACGGTCTTTCTGGAATATGCAGTGGCCATCGCCAAAGAAGCGCGAGCTGCCGGACTGGGCACCGTCCTAGTCAGCAATGGCTGGATCAACCCCGAACCGCGACAGGAACTGTATGCGCTCATCGATGCCGCAAATATTGACATCAAGGGATTTTCAGATAAATTCTACCGGAACCTCTGCGGAGCTTCCCTCGAGACGGTACTCGAGAGCTGCCGTCATCTGCGCCATGTCAGCGGCAGCCATCTCGAGGTGACCAATCTGGTGATCCCGGGATATAACGATGATGACGAACTAATTATCGCTTTGCTGGACTGGATCGCGCAGGAACTGGGCACTGATACGGCAGTGCATTTTTCCGCCTATTTCCCATCCGGCGGCTTCACTGCCCCGCCGACGCCGGCAAGCACCCTCTTTCATATCCGCGACCTGGCTGCACAACGCGGCTTCAGCAGAGTCCGCCTAGGGAATCTTCGCTGAAGACAATTGCTTCGAATACCGTGAATTTTGTCTTTGGATTCTGCCAGGCATTGCCGGGCAGTCCAGCTTTGCGGGAGAGTTCGGTCAGTGTTGTTTCCAAGTCCCAGCCCTGTTCTGGGGCAACTTGCGGCAGGAAGACAGCTGAGCTGCCTTGCAGCGACAGGGTCATGCCATGCTTGCCAATCTGAATATCGCGCCAGGAGGCTACCTCCTTTTCCGGCGTCAACGCTGAAATTTCAATAGCTATGTCCGCATATTCCGATTCCGTGAGCGGTTGAAACCGATAATCACGGAAGGCAGCGTCAACTGCCCGAGCCGTCACCGACTGATAAAGCGGGCGGAAAGCAGTGATTTCGCCAATGCAACCACGCAAATGCCCGCTGGAACGCTTGGTCAAGGTGACAAAACAGGCCATTTCCTGCTTTGTGGCCGCTGTCGCCTCAGCGGCAAAATGCTTCGCTGGGCATGGAACACGGTGTTGGAAAACGTATTCGATGGCGCGCCGAGCGAAGGACAGCAGCAATCTGCGATCCTCGAGGGGCAGCACGCTCACGCTGGAATCCGGTTTTTCGGCTGCCCGAGCGTCCCATCCGGCGGCTGCCAGGTAGCAAACAAAGTGGTCTGCTACCCGGTTTTGTTCGAGGCTGTTGCTGTAATGCAGCAGGGTCAGCCCGGCGTCGCCTTTGAGCATCTCGAGCATCAGTGCCAGCGGATACTGTCCGCAAATGGTGGCGCCGCTTTGTTCCAGATAATCCATAAAACCCGCACGATCCTGCTTTTGCAGCAACTCGAAAGCACCCAGGTCTAGCCGCCGCACCGATCCCGCCGGGTCTTTCGGAAATGGGGTGAACTGAAAATCTTCGCCGTAATGCGTAAAATCCGAACTGATCAGCAGCAGGGTGTCCGCATCCCATAATCGAGCGAGGGCAGTTGCTGCGCGCTCGAGTGCATCGGGCTGCAAACTTCCGACAATCACCGGCAGTACGCAAAAATCCTTCAGGGCATACTGCAGCAACGGATAGAGAATCTGAGCGGCATGTTCCTGCTGGTGTATGGCATCCGACAAAATTACCGGGAAATTGCTGGAAAGCTCCCGGATGCCCGCAGTGTCCAGCGGGATGTCGCCCAATGGAGTTCTTACGGCATCCGCTTCCGGCGCCGACAGCTGACCCGGAAGCCAGGCGCGGTGGCTGGGTGCCAGAAGCAGAACTCGCTTGAAAGACTGCCCCTGAATGGCCTGGATGCCATAGACCGCAGTCGGAAGGGAATAAACATAGCCGGCATGCGGCAAAATCAAAATATTGCGTCGCTGCGAGGGTTGCTTTGCCGGCGGCAGTTCTGCCAGCCTCTGCTCGATAATAGTCCGAAGCTGCGTTGCACCAGCCGGATACCAGCTGCCAGCCAATGTCGATTCCAAAACGGAAGGACGGGAATGCTTGCCTAATGTGTTACTCATGTTTCTTTGCCTCCAAAATCAATATATCCCCCATACTGCTCTTTCGCAAATGAGGGTGCGGGGTGCGGGGTGCGTGGTGCAGGGTGCAGGGTGCAGGGTGAAGGGTGAAGGGTGAAGGGTGAAGGGTGAAGGGTGAAGGGTGAAGGTTAGTGGCGAGTGGCGGAAGGAGGGGTGCGGTTTTAAAAGTGGCGCAACCGTCCCGGTTGTGTGGTGCCTTTAGTCTTTTCCTGCTGAATGACAGAGGCAGGTGGTAGGGTGCAGGGGGACTTGTCTGTCCCGTCCGTGTCCCGTCCGTGTCTCGTCCGTGTCCCGTCCGTGTAAAGTCCGTGTGGGTTGCGGGCGATCAGTCCGCGCCAAGTTTTTTCGTGTCTTTTCGTGGTTAAAAAAATTTTGTTGGCTTGCTATCGTTTTGGGAGCGTATAAATTAAGCAACAGGGAGTTTCTATTAACAAAAATTATCTAAGGAGTGTATCATGTCGAAAAAAGTCAGAATTGGTATCATCGGTTTGGGTTTCATGGGCACGACCCATTTTCGCATTTATCAGGATTTGCCGGACGCACAGGTTGTTGCCGTGGCTGACATCGATGCGAAACGCCGCGCAGGCGATATCAGCACGGTCTGGGGAAATATCGGCAATGCCGACAATTCCATTCCCCTGGACCTGACCGGAATCACAGCCTACGCAGACGGACTCGAGATGATCCGAAACGAAGAACTCGATATGGTCGATATCTGCATACCAACCCCATGGCATAAGGATATGATCTTGGCAGCACTGGCGGCTAATCGTCACGTCTTCTCCGAAAAGCCCCTTTGCCGCGATCTCGAACAGATGGAGGAAATCGTCGCCGCAGTGAAAAAAAGCGACCGTTTCTTCAACGTGGGGCTGTGCATCCGCGCCTGGCCGGAATACCGCCATGCGCGCGAAGAACTCCTGGCCGGAACATTCGGAAAACTGAAATGTGCGACATTCCGTCGAATTTCACCGACGGCAGATGGCGGCGGCGCTTGGAATAACTGGTTCTGCAAATTTGATATCTGCGGAGGAGCACTGCTGGATATGCACATGCATGACGTGGATGCCGTGCGCTATTTCTTCGGACGCCCGAAGGCAGTGACTGCCTTCGGCGCTAAGGCGTTGCGCAGTGATGCAAGCGTCGATCACGTGATCGCCGCTTATGACTATGGCAATGATATCCTGATTACCGCAGAAGGCGGCTGGGGAGCAGCAAAAACCGTGCCCTTCGAGATGAGCTTCCTGATCATCTGTGAAAAAGCCACCTTGCAGCTGGATAACAACGGATATAAAATCCACTGGGAAAACGGAACGGTCGAAACCCCACAGGTGGCTGATCCGGCACTGCCGACCGGATGGCACCAGGAATTGGCATACTTCGTAAAATGCGTCAAAAATGGAGTCAAACCGGACAAATACCAGAACCTCGAAGAAATCGTCGATTCCTTCCGCATGGTCATGGCTGAACAAGAATCCATCGACAGCAAGAAAACCGTCACAATCCAGTATTAGAACTTGAGGTGGCAACACGGACTTTACACGGACGGTACACGGACTTTACACGGACGACAGGTTTAGCCGAACCGGCGATGTCGGAATCAGCCCTGTAAGGTAGTGACATAATCCCTAAGAAAACCCATTACCAAAAAAAGGCGGCGCACCTGCAACAGGTCGCCGCCTTATATTTTCGTGCCTTTTCGTGTCTTTTCGTTGTTAAAAAAGACTTATTGTATAGGTGGCAGGGTCAGATTATCTGCCGGGGGATTTTCTTTTTGAGCGGGCTGGTCAACGAACGGGACTACAGGGACAGCACCGTCATCGCGCATTTTGCCGATCTTGATGTCAATGCCCTGAATCTGATCCGCGATGCCCAGCTTGTTGGCCGCATCGGCGAGAATCCGCTCGCGAAGGCGTGAGCGCAAAGTGATCACATCCGTATCCGGATAGACTTGCAAGAGTAGAGTCAGCATGACCCCACCCTGCTTCTTGCGGATGCGGACATCCTTCAACTCCGCCTTGGAAAATTCAAGCACAATGCGTTTAAGGAAGGTCTTCAATGCTGCCGTCGAGAGGACAAAGGCACCTCCCTCTTCCTTGACGTTGATCGCATCCAATTTTGACCGTCTCGAGATAATCAGCCAGACAATCAAAACAATCAACAAAAGAAGCGCTGCGCCTGTAATGAAACCAGCTTGAAAATACGGCTCACTAAAAAAGGAGCAGTTATTGCTGCAACAATTACGCAAATTTTCCACCAGCATGGCAACCATACTCCCTTATCAGGCTTCTGAAGGCAGAGCTTCGTCTACCGGTTGAACTTCCGCAAATTCTTCCAGGTCCTTGATGAAGACATTCACTTTGCGAACCTTGATCTCGACGACTTCTTCGACTTTTTCCTTGACGACCGATTGAATATTCTTGACCACAGTCGGCAATGGGTAGCCGAAGTTGGCAATGACTGTCAGGCTGATGGTGACTTCATTGTCGACAAAGTCAATCTGAATGCTGCGCTCATAGTTGCGCTTGCTCAGCATGTCAGCGAGTCCTTCAACCAGACGCTGAGGGGCAAAACGGGAAACCCCTTCGACTTCCAACGTATATTTGCGGACGATCATCGCAATCACACTCTTCGAAATCGTCGCACAACCCGCATCCGTATCACTGATAATGGTGGTATCCAGAACTGTCACAGCCTCTGGGGTCACATTCTTGTCAGCTGCTTCTGCTGTCATCTGATCACTCCTTTGCAATGTTTGTTTCGTCATAACACAAACCTCCGTTTGCTTCGGTTTACAAAATACACTAATGTCTAAATCAATAATTGTCAAATTATCACGGAAATTTTTCCGCGCTTTCCGTGTTTTCCGTGGACAAAAAAGAATAACGCAATGCAATTGTTTTTACGCAGCAATGTATTATATTTGTTTTAGTCAATTTTCCTCTTGTCCGGCCGAGATACAGAGAGCCAGATTGCAGGAATGCATCCTAGATGGATTGTGCCTGTGATCTTGCTGTCTGTATCCCGGTCGTTTTTTTTTGCCGTTTCCTTTGAAGAGTCTTTGGGGTTTGCAATGTTTGATGTAGTCATTATTGGCGGCGGAGTGATTGGTTGCGCAGTGGCTCGTGAACTCAGCCGCTGGAAGCTGAAAATCGCGCTCTGTGAGAAGAATTCCGACGTGGCCGATGCGGCATCCAAGGCCAACAGCGGCATTGTGCATGCCGGGCACAGCGCCAAGCCAGGCTCCCTGATGGCAGAATTCAACCTCAGGGGCAATGCGATGTATGAGGCGCTTTGCGCAGAGCTGAATGTCCCCTTCCAGAAAAATGGCTCGCTGAATGTCGCGTTTACGGAGGAGGAGGCCGAAAAGCTCGAACAGCTCTTCGAGGATGGCCTGCGCAATGGCGTGCAGGGCATGAAGATTCTGTCACCATCCGAAATCCGCGAACTCGAACCGCATCTGAATCCGGACATCAAGGCCGCCCTGTATGCACCGGAAAGCGGCATTACCAGCCCATACGAGCTGACTGCCGCCCTGGCCGAAAATGCGGCCTTGAATGGCGCGGAGTTTTTCCTGGATTGCCAAGTGCTAAAGGTCGAGAAGCGCGACGAATGCTGGGCGATCTTCTGCACCGACCAGAAACTCGAGAGCCGTGTGGTGGTGAATGCCGCAGGCTGCTACTCGGATATTTTCAACAACCAGGTCAGTGCCCGGAAAATTCAAATCATCCCACGGAAAGGACAGTACTGGGTTGTTGACAAAAGTTATGCTGGCACCTTCAAGCGGACGATTTTCCAGGTGCCCGGCAGCATGGGCAAGGGAATTCTGGTTACCCCAACCGTAGATGGTACCATCATGCTCGGCCCGACTGCCGAGGACCAGGAAGACCGGGAGGATACCAGCACGACAACCCAGGGACTCGAGGAAATCAAGACAGTCGCCTCGAGAACTTGGCCTGGCCTGCCAAAACATGCCCTGATCAGCAACTTTGCCGGAATCAGGGCACATACAAAGAATCATGACTTCATCCTCGGCGAACCGGAAGACGCCCCCGGCTTCTTTAACGCCGCAGGCATCGAATCCCCAGGCCTGACCGCAGCACCGGCCATCGCACAATTCCTGGCAGACGAAATCAGCCGGAAGCTGCAAGCCGAACGCAATACGGAATTCAACCCGATGCGCAAGCCAATCCGCAGCTTCCGGGCAATGAGCATCGAGAAGAAGGCGGCCGCCATCGCCAAAAATCCACTGTATGGGCGGATTGTCTGCCGTTGCGAACAAGTCACCGAGGCCGAGGTGCGGGCGGCGATCCGGCGTCCGGTTGGCGCACGCACGGTGGATGCCGTCAAGCGCCGCACTCGTTCCGGCATGGGACGTTGCCAAGGCGGCTTCTGTCTGCCTCGGGTGGTCGATATTCTCAGCCAGGAGCTTGGGCAGAGTCCGGCCAGCATTACTAAAGACGGGGAGCAATCGAAAATCCTGCTGTATGACCGCAGTGATCGACCGGATTTGCGTCAGCCGGATTTGCCTTGGAACCGCGCCAGTCTCGATCCCTCGCTGCTGATTATCGGTGCCGGCCCGGCTGGTCTGGCGGCGGCGATTGCAGCGTATGACAGCGGCTGCCGGGATATCCTGATTATCGAGCGCGAACCTGAACCCGGCGGAATATTGCGGCAGTGCATCCATACCGGATTCGGCTTGCAAGTCTTTGGCGACGAACTTTCCGGACCGGAATATGCCCAGCGTTATATTGATCAGGTAAACGAACGCGGCATTCCGATTCAATGCGATACGATGGTGCTCGAGATCAACGGCGAGCGGCAGGTGACCTGTGTCAGCCCAACACAGAGCTTGCAGCAGTTCCATCCGAAGGCAATCATCTTGGCCATGGGCTGTCGCGAACGCCCGAGGGGTGCGCTGGGAATCCCAGGCACCCGCGGCGCCGGAATTTTCAGCGCGGGAACCGCACAGCGCTTCGTCAACCTGGAAGGCTACATCCCAGGGAAAAAAGTCGTGATTCTCGGTTCCGGGGATATCGGCCTGATCATGGCGCGGCGCATGATCTTCTCCGGCGCGGAAGTGGTTGCAGTCGTCGAAATCATGCCGTTTTCCAGCGGCCTGAAACGCAATGTCGTGCAATGCCTCGAAGATTTCGGCATCCCCCTGCTGCTGAATCACACGGTCAGCAAAATCAAAGGGCGCGGACGGATTACCGGAGTGACGATCAGCAAGGTTGACAGCAATCTGAGGCCAATTCCGGGAACGGAACGGGAACTCGAATGCGATACGCTGCTGCTGTCGGTCGGACTGATTCCGGAGAATGAACTCTCGCGCGGTGCGGGGGTGAAGCTGTCCGTGGTCACATTCGGCCCGGAAGTCGATGAGCAGCTGCAAACCAGCGTGCCGGGAATTTTTGCCTGCGGCAATGTGCTGCATGTCCACGATCTGGTCGATCATGTCTCGGAGGAGGCCGCCCGGGCGGGCCAGGCCGCTGCCGCGTATATCAAGGGGCAGGGCGCCGTTGCTGAATATGTCCGCATCGAGGATGGCTTCGGAGTGCGCGGCATAGTCCCCCAGTGCCTCTCGATGGACGCCTTGCAGGAACCGGTGAAGCTGACTTTCCGCCCGACAGGGGTATTCAAAAATGCACGCTTGGCAATCGAGGCCGACGGGGTGCTTGTGCAAGAGATGAAACGGCGCATCCTGACTCCAGGTGAAATGGTTTCCGTTACTCTGAAGCTTGCTGGCAAAGAAATCAAGGAAAGGCTGACAATCAAGGTGGTGTCGGAATGAACAAGGAGCTGATCTGCATTGGCTGCCCCATCGGCTGCCAGATGGAAGTCGAAATTGAAGATGGCGAGTGCCGCGAAGTGCGCGGACATAGCTGCCCACGCGGAGAAACCTACGCACGGCAGGAATGCCTCCACCCAACAAGAATGGTCACCACCTCGATCCTGATTCCAGACCGGATTCTGCCGCTGAGCGTGCGGACAGACCGCCCATTCCCAAAAGAACGAATCCGCGAATGCCTCGAGGAAATCCGCAAAATCAAACCGCAATTGCCAGTCAAAACAGGCGACATACTGCTAAGCAATATCCTCGATACCGACATCAATATCATCGCTACAAGAAATTACGAATAAGGGTGCAGGGTGCAGGGGGCGGGGTGCGGGGTGCAGGGTGCAGGGGTGCAGGGTGCAGGGTGCAGGGTGCAGGGTGCGTGGTGCGTGGTGCGTGGTGCGTGGTGCGGGGGGCAGCTAGTCCACAGCGTCCACCCTGTCCACAGCGTCCACCCTGTCCACAGCGTCCACCCTGTCCACAGCGTCCACACCCTACACCCCGCAACCCCTTCCGCCAAAGCAGCAACCCCTATAAAAAATTTTCGTGGCTTTTCGTGTGGTTCGTGGTTAAAAAATTCATTCGAAGCCGATCTTTTGGTGCTGCGGTTCGGACGGAGTAGCCATAAGCTGGCGAATCGCGTCGAAAACAATCCTGAACTGCTGATCGAACTTCGCCTCCAACTCGTCTATTCGACTTGACAATTCTGCATTGCTGACAAGGATTTCCCGTAGCTTTACAAAAGTGCGCATGATGGCGATGTTGACTTTGATCGCCCGAGGACTGCGCAGCACACTTGACAACATGGCCACACCCTGTTCAGTGAAAGCATAGGGAAGATGTCGCAAACCCATGCGCTTGGAATTGGAGATCACAAATTGTGATCTCCAAAAATTTCGTGCCTTTCCGTGTGGTTCAGTTTTTAAAGATATATTATAAAGCAACGGTTAGGGCAACGGTTAGGGATGAAGATGCGACATGTCATTGCCGGTAAATGAAGGGTAAAAAGGATACGCCGGAGCTTCCTATGGACTATGCGGAACTTCTAACTGATATAAAGCAACGGATCAGGCATGCCCAAACAAGGGCAGTGTTGGCGGTCAATGCCGAGCTAATCCAGCTCTATTGGGAAATTGGTTCCATGATTGATTGCCGCCAGCAACAGGAGGGCTGGGGTGCTGGGGTCATTCCCCGCCTTGCCCGTGATCTGCATAACGAATTACCCGAGGAAAAGGGGTTTTCCGAACGCAACATCAAGCGAATGCTGGCCTTTTACCGTGAATATCCACACCTGAAATTTGTGCCACAACCTGTGGCACAAATTGGTTCTTCCTCAAAAGTGCCACAAGCTGCGGCACTTTTCCCGACTGACTTGATCCTGTCAATACCATGGGGGCATCACGCTGAACTAATCGCCAAGGTCAAGGATTTAACCTTACGACAATGGTATATGAAAGCTAGCCTTGCCAATGGTTGGAGCCGCAATAGCCTGGTGATGCAAATAGAGATTGCTGCCCATCGGCGACAGGGACGTGCCGCTACCAACTTTACTCAACATCTACCTTCGCCCGATTCCGATCTCGTGCAGCAATCACTGAAAGACCCTTATCTGTTCGATTTCCTGACTCTGGAATCAGACTTTCATGAACGCGAACTGGAATCCGGTCTGATCGCCCATCTGGAAAAATTTCTGCTGGAATTGGGGCGGGGCTTTGCCTTCGTCGGGCGGCAGTACCATATCGATATTGGCGACAAGGACTTCTATATTGATCTCCTGTTTTATCATCTCATACTTCGCCGTTATGTAGTGATCGATCTCAAGCGCGGTGATTTTAAACCGGAATATGCTGGTAAGATGAATTTCTATTGCAGTGTGGTAGACGACAAGCTGCGGCACGAAACTGACAACCCAACTATTGGCTTGATACTGTGTCAAAAAACGAATCGCATCATAGCTGAATATACGTTGCGGAACGTGGATAAACCAATTGGCGTTTCCAGCTATGAACTGACACGCGCATTACCCAAGTCGTTACAAAGCAGTCTCCCCAGTATCGAACAGATTGAACAGGAACTGGGAGATATCAAATCATGAAACTGGATGGAACTCAAAAGATGTCGATATGAATCCACATCGTAGGCAGCAAAGCATTGTGCCGATCCGTCCGATCCGTCCGATCAGTCGGAGAAATCAATGGGTCAGATCACAAATTCGCGTGCCATCCCATCCGTTGAAGCAGTGACCCCCTATAAAATTTTCGTAATACTATTGCCCAACTTCTTGTTTTTTCAGAAAGATTTTTCAGAAAAGAAAGCTTTAAGTCATTGGCATATAAGCACTTCTCCGTCTGATTGTGGTGCCTTTACAAGGCACTG
>JAPXLT010000039.1:0-23628 GCA_033809415.1 Lentisphaeria bacterium | reverse complement strand
CAGGTTGCCAACGGTCAAGGTTGCATTGGCCGTGACTGTATAGCCGCCCTCGGTGTAAACCGCCTCGATAGTCAGCTCGCCCTGAGCCTCGGGATTGACGGTGACCTTGGCGGCCTCGATCATCGCGCCAGAGGCCGGGGTGACATACAGGCGCGCGCCTGGCGCCAGCTCGATACCAGTGCCACGATACACGAATTCCGGGGTGACGTCAACGGAGCTGCCGTCGTCATACAACGCCTTGACCGTGTAGTCTTGGCTGCGACCAGCGGCCAATATGCGGTTCGCCGGCGTCAGACGCAGGCCGGTCACCCTCGAACGCTGGAAGATTTCGACATACGAGTCATCCCAGGCGATCCACAGCATATTGTCCCGCGCGCCGAAGCCGACTGCCCAGGCATAGCACTCGGCCTGGCCGGAATGGGTCGGGTAGAAATAGCGCAGCACTCGTCCGGTGCGCATGTCGAACAGCTTGACCGAGTTGCCCCGAGCCACCGCCAGCATCGTGCCGTCATGCGACAAGGCGGCATCGTGCAGGCGCGGACGGCCATAGTCACTGCGGTAGTCGTAAAGTCCGACCGGGATGCCGTCGTCCAAGTTGTAGAATTGCACGCCGGCATATTCATCGACGCAACCTACCCGCTTTCCATCCGGATGATAGAGAATCTTCACCGGTTTATAGGGTTTAGTATGAGTGACGCCTTTTTCCAGGCTGCCGGTAATATCATCCAGCCGTGACGTCTCAATTGCCATGTTGTTGTAGAAGGCAATTCCCCAGGAAGTCTCATCCGCATTGAAGGCGGAGACGTAGGGGGCATCAATATTCGGACCGTTGACGTAAAGGCTGCCGGTGAAGGTGCGGCGGATGCTGTCGCCGATGATGGTCAAGCCACCAGTGCGCGACAAGGTCAGCGGATAGGGACTTCCCAGCGGGTAGTTGAAGGTTGTCTCGGACAGCAGGCTGAGGCGCTTTTCTTCCTGGTCCACGGTCAGGTAGCGCAGGGTATAGGAATTGTTGCCGTTATTAATGAGATAAGCCAGCTTGCGGCCATCCGGGGTGATGTCAAAGGAATGTCTATTCGTCATGCCGGAATAAGGAACGATCTGGTTGCCGAATTCGGGAAAGATGACGTCCAGCCCCTCGGTGTGCATGTAGAAAATCCGGTTGCCGTCTTCCGAGACCCGCACCCGCTGGAAAAACACGTCGCGGTTGCCGCCGCGCACACGTCCGCGCGGTCCAACGAAGTCGATAAAGCTGCCATCTACGGCAGACAGCTGCACCGCCAGGGCCGCAGGATAGTTGATATCGTTATTGGCTTGGCTGCACAGCAAGAGCTTGCTGCCGGAGGGATTGAAGCGCAAGGACGAGAACCTGCCGGTAAAGTGCCTGTAGTTCAGGGTCGTGGTCCAAAGCAGGTTGCCATTGTTCTGGTACATGCGCAAATAGCGGGTGTTGCCCGAAGCCGTGACCACTGCGAAGCGAGTGCCGTCCTTCGAGATGCCGGTGCCTAGGCAAACTTCGCCGGACAGCGACACGTTGGCAACCGGGTCAGTCACGCCCATCTGCCAGAGGGTGATGGTGGCATCAGGGCTACTGGTCAGCATGACCGTGCCATTGGCCGCAAAATTGGCGCCGGTCACCTGCTGGCTGTGGCCGGACAGCATCCGCACAGTCGTGCCGTCCTCAGCCCGCAGCAAATAGGCAATTTTGTCCGCCGAGCCGACCAGGATGTACTGTCCGTTGGGGTCATAGTCCGCCACATTGAGCTGGGCGGTATCACCACTAGTGCCGTTGACGAATTCCCAGAGGGTGTTACCAGTCGTCAAATCGAGCAGCATGCCCTTGCCCTCGGTGACGATGAACAGCTTGGTCGCGTCCGGCGACGGCACGGCATAGCGCACCAGCAGGTCGGCAAACAAGTTGTTCTCCATCTCCGCTGTCTCGGGATTCCAAATATAGACAGCGCCGTCGCGGGTGACGGTGACGACGGTCTCTGCATTTGCCGCATTCTTGGAAAATCCGGCGTATTGCACCGTGTCGAAATGCTTGTGGAACATCTGCAATGGCGTGTTGCTGGCAGCGTCGAACAGGAAGGCGGTGCCGGAGGAATAGCCGACGACAATGCGTTCGCCGTTCGGGCTATAGCATCCGGTGACCGTGTTGCCGCCCGGGCTGCGGTAACCTAAGGTCCAATTCGTCTGCAAGGCCGCTTGAGGCAGTTCGGGACGATACACCGCATGACGGACTGGCGACACTCCGCCTTCGACCAGGTCGTGGCTCGGCACGGTGACGCCGTCCCGCGTGAGGGTGATGGTAAAGGTGTCGTCCCTGACCAAGTTGGCGATGTCCGCGACTAGGATGAAGTCCCCGCCCTCGGTCATAAACGGCTGGTTGAAAGTCAGCGTCCCGGTGCCGTCTTCCGCGACTGCGGCGACGCCTGCACCGCCGACCAGCGTCGTCTCTCCTGCGTCAATCTGGCCGTTCTGGTTGATGTCAACCACGATGCGCAGATTGGTGAAATCAGCCGCCGTGATTCCGGCGACGTCATAGAGATCAAAGATAAGTCCTTCGACGCTGCGGCTGGCCGGGGTCAAGGCAAAGGTCATCAGAGGCACATTGGTGAGTTGGGTAGCGGCGATCAGGCCGTTGGTGGCCTGGAATGGCGCATCCAAAAGCATCAGCGGCGACGTGACCGTGTGCTTGACCGTCGGCGCACTGCCGGTAGTCACCACCCCGGGACCAGCGATGACGCCCTCCGGAGTCACCCCGAACGTGATCGTGTTGCCGCGCTCGAGACCGACAAAGTCGCCGACTACGACAAAGCCCGAGTCCGAGGGCAGGCCGCCGTTAAAAATAAACGTTGCGGTACCGGTGCCGCCGCCGACCGTGATGGTGGATGCTTCCACCCACTGCTCGCCAAAATCTTCCTGCCCATTGCGGTTGGTGTCAACCAGCAGGCGCAAAGAACTGATGTGCGCCCGGGTGATGCCGACAATCGCGCTGAGGGAAACCTTGACGTTTTGCAGCGTATAGCCGCCCGAAAGCTGGAAGCCGAACAGCTGCCTATCCATCTGCTGCGAAGCGGCCTGGAAGGAGTTACCAAAGGCGGCTTTTGGATGTCCGGAAAGCATCAGGCGGTTGAGATAATGGCTGGCGTCCGAACAGGCACCGCCCAGGAATTGTGCCGTAGCCAGGACAACATCGTCCGAATTGAGGCCGAAGCTGACTGCATCACCGCTTTCCAGACCGCTGAAGTCACCCATAATCAAATATTCGCCGTCCATGGGCGAGGCTTCCGCAAAAGTGAAGGTCAAGGTCTTGTCGGGGAATGAGAACACGCCATTGGCGTCGAGCACGTCGTCGCCATCGCTAAGCACGCCGTCTGCATCCTCGTCATAGATCAGGCGCAAGTTGCCGATCATGTCGGCGGCAAAGCCATTATGGCTGGTCAGCCGCGCCTTCAGGCTGCTGACCTGAGTGGGTGTCGTGGTGCCGCCGACCGAGAAGCGCAGCAGGACAACATCGTTCAGGTTGCCCGTATGGGCGAATTGGTTCGGCACTTGCCCGACGGCATGATCGCCCAGGGTTGCCACTTCGACTGCACCCTGAGCCGTATAAGGCACAAAAGTGATGTTGCCATTCAGGCTTTCGCCGAGGCCAAACGGATTGGTTGGGTGCAGTGGTCCGGCTGGGTGCCCCCAGTAGTTGTGCTGGCAGTTCAAGGCGCCGGCAGCCGTATTTTTCACCGCGTAGGTAGTGTTACCGATAAAGGTGTTGCCAGTAATATCTGCCAGTTCAGGCAGGGCATTGGTCAACAGGCCAATCTCATTGCGAGTCAAGATGGCATCGCGCATGAGGAGCCGTGAGGAGCTTGAATCGACGACCACGGCTTCGCTGAATCCGGCAAAAGTGGTGCCCAAGTCCAAGTGGCTGCCCGTGGTCAGACTGCCGCTCTCCCGCAGGCGGACAGCGGAGCGGATCGGATAATCCTCCTTGCCGGGATAGCGCGTCTGCAAGAAACAGCCGTTCAAGACCAGGCCGGCGTTGCCCTCCACTGCAAAAATCCGGCAGCGCGGAGGCGAGTAGAAATCGTTTCTATAGGCGTCAAACTGACAGGCAGTGAAACGGGCGATACCATTGCCCATCAGGCGGATGATGTCTGAACCTTCTTTCACCCCATTACTTGATTCTTCACTACAGTACCCGCGCAGCAGGAAACGGCATTGCGTCGCCACCATTTCGCCCTTGATCAGCAAGGTTGCCTGCGGATCGACTTCCGCGTTCTGATTGTCCACTATGGTGCCGTTACCCAGAGCCAGGCGGGCGTTGGCGTCAATCGTGGTCACGCCGTAGTACGGGATGAACTCAAGGCGTATGCCGGCTGGCAGGGTGAGGTTCGATTCGAGTGTGTAGCCGCCCCTGATTTGCAGGTCGCGGACGTTGTTGGCAAAGGTCAAGGCCGGCTCGCCAGCCAGCGCTTGCAGCCCATAGCTGAAAATGGCTGCCTTGCGGAAGCCCTCGAGGCGGCTCTGCCCCCCCCGCATTGGGAACCTGGATGCTCGCGTTAGGCGAATTGTTCATCACCGCATAGTGAGCGAGTAGTCCATCCTGGGAGGTGGTCTTGACCGAGGTGTTGTCCAGCTTCAAGGTAGAGCTGCCGTTCATAGTAATCAGGCAAGTGGCATCGCTGTGCTCGTTAACGTTATTGGTAGTAAACTGGGAATCCTTCAACTCGACGCGCCCATCTTGCAAATGGAAGAAGGCAGTGGTGCCAGAAATCCCCACATCAGCTTCCAAGCCTTCACAAAGCACGGTTCCCGACACCTCGAACCAGCCGTCACTATAAGAAATATAGCTGCCGTTTTTCAGATGGCATCCCGGCGCAAATTTCAGTTGCCGGCCAGCCGGGACGATGATGGCACGACCGCCGCCGCCATTGATATACAGCCACGGGCAGGTGATGACCTTGTCCGCTGCCAGGGTAGTTTTTTCTGCGGCGAGATTAAGCCGGACGCCGGAGGCGCAGTTGGTCAGTTCGCTGTCGATGCTGACGTATGGCAGGTTGTTGATGGAGGTGCAAAAGATGGCCGCGTCCGTAAAGTTGGCAAAAGAGCACGGTTGACCGGCGTAGCTCTCAAAACGCGCCTGGGCGTTGTCTTTGATGCGAACCCCGATCTTAAGGAGCATGTACGCGCCAACGAAGTCGTCGCTGGTAAACGAACAGCCACTGACCTGGACGTTGCTGTCACCGGACAAATGCAGGATGTTGCCATCTTGGTTATAGGTATCACCACCGCCGAAGAAATCGCATTGGGTAAAGAAGCCAGTACCGGTGCCAGCGAAGCGGATAAAGGACGCGTTTTCACTATTGGCTTTAAAGCGGAAAGTCGTCTCACTGGCCTGCAAGGCTCCTTCGACCTGAAAGACCTTAGATCCGGTCTCATTCAAGACTCTTGAGCCAGCCGGGAGGATCAGTTTGCTGCCAGTCGGCACAGTGATGAATTTATCGCCCGTTGTCTGCAAGCGATACGGCAAGGCCCGCATGGTGACATTGCCGTTGACAACGTATGCTTCGCTCGGCAGCTTGACGTAGCTGTTTTCATCAAAGGTCATGCCGATGGTGCTGATCTGAGGATTGAAAATCTGCGCCCAGCTGACGGCGACAGCATTCAGGGTATTAACGAATTCAATCGAATCGCTGACCAGCACGCCCACGTCAGTCAGCTCGAGGCCGCTCGAACACCCAGAAATCTGCATCCGGGACAGGAAGAGATTGCCGATGGTGTTGGCGATTACCGCAAAGTCGCAGCCCTCGAAGTCAGCGCCATCAATGCGCAGGTCGGTATTTGAGGTGTGCACAATCGTCCGCTTGCAGTTGACAAAGCGTGTACGTTTGCCGGTCGGGGTGCCATCCAGCGTGCCGACCGTCACCTTGGCATTGCCGCCAGGGACACTGATGTCTGTGTCACTGCCGCCAGTGCCAATGGCGCGCATCATGCGTCGGTTGCTCCCCGGCATGCTCTGAAATAGGCAGCCGTTGACTTCCAGCACCGCATTCCCGTCCCCCGACCCCCGTAAGGTACTGCCTTTGTAGTAGTCGCTGGTGTAGGTTGTATCATGACTGATGAAAAATTGGCAGTCGGTTACCTTCACGGTGCCGGTGCCGGTGGCATGGAGCACAGAGGTACCGCTGCCAATGTTTCCTTCAAAGCGCACTCCATTCGCTTCAAGCGTGCCTTTGACTACAAACATATCCGAACCTGGATTCTTAGCATCGAGGATGGTGCCGGGCTGCAAGGTCAGCGTGCGGCCTGCTTCGATAGTGACCGGGTTGACGATGTGGTAGTGCCCGACCGGCAAGGTTTCTGAGGCAGTGATTTTGTTGCCGGCCCAGCTCTTGTCCTGCTCGACCAGCAGGTTCCAGTTGCAACCCGTGAAAGTAACCCCAGTCACATTCTGATCGTAATGAGCACCGGAGACGTGCACGCCGATATTCTGGTTGCTGATCGCCCCGCTGATGGTCATGCTGGTATATGTGCTCGCATAGACGCCGATCTGGGTGGCTTTCGTACCGTTCTGATTGATGTTGATATTGGTCAGGGTGAACTGATTGCCGGCCGGAATCTGCAAGGCGCGCTCATAATTAAGGAATGAGCAGCCGTTAACCGTCAGGCTGACAGCGGCATTGTTCAGCACTACGCCATAATTCCCCTCGGAAAAATCCGTACCGGCGAGATTGGCCGCAGTCGTTGATTCGCAGTACACAGCCTCGGGGAAGCCCTCGATGTTCGAGCGCGTAGCGCCGGAAGCGGACGTGACCAGGCTCGCCGTGTCCTGGGTCCAGACAGCGCGGTTTACTGTCGCCGTGCTGGATGCGGCATGTGCCACGGACGTGCCGGACAAGGTCAGGGTTGCTGCGCCGCGAGCCAGGAAGACGGCGGTTGTGGTACTAGCCGCGCCATAGGCGTCAACCACGATATCACAAGCCGTGAACGTTGTCTTGCCATTGACTTCCACAATCATGGGCTGAGGCACGCCGTCGCGGGTTTTCAGGTCAAAATCAGCGCCGTTGGCATTCAGGGTTCCCTGCACGACAAAGGTGCTTTTGTTGTTATATTTAGATACAACCGTAACCCCGGCGCCAATAGTTAGCGTCTTGCCGTCTGGAATAGTCAGCGGTGCGGATAAATTGTCGATAATATAAGTTCGTCCGGAAACATTCCACGTTTGATTCGTTCCCAAGACTCCCCCCGAAATCTCAAGTTCGTCGGAACGGGCGACAATTGAAAATAACAGCAACATCAACGACAACGCTGACAAGCGCGGCAGAGAAAAACGTTTTGCGCTCATGATAAACTCCCTTGATATATGTACGCCTTGGGAAAGACAATATTCAATTGTAAAACACAATCAGGATCAAATCGCATCGCAACCTTCGTTTCATGGTTAAACGGACCTTGCTTACAATTCAAGTAATATTACAATTATAATTCGTGAAGTTTTTTATGCAAGGTTAAAATGTCTGTTTGCTTTTGCTTGTTTGCATTTTAACCGTTTTTTAACCATAAAAAGCACGGAAAATGCAAAGTTTTTACGTAATGGGTCTGTAGTACAGGGGGTACGTTGGGAACGGGTGCAGGGCAATACACTTAACTTAACGCTTTATAACCACACACCGACGACGCAATTCCGTAAAATCGACCTTGGCGTTCTTGGCGTCTTGGCGGTTATTTCCCCGTTATTGAACCGCCAAGACGCCAAGAACGCCAAGGTCCCTTGCCCCCTATATTATTCGATTATTTTCAGTAGTTTATTTAGGCTTTCCTTGGCGTCGCCGGTCAGCAGCGTCACCTTGGGATGATCGTAGAGGGCATTAGGCACTCCGGCATATCCCGGACGGGTGTCCAGATTGCAGACCACCACGCACTTTGCATCACTGACTGAAAGCACCGGCATTCCGTAGATTGGCGTGCCTTCCGCTGTATTGGCGGCCGGATTGATCGTATCATTGGCGCCCACCGCAATCACCACGTCGCAATTTTTGAAATCATCGTTGATGGCCTCGAGTTCGAACAGCATTTCGTAGGGCACATCGACCTCGCAGAGCAGCACGTTCATGTGGCCCGGCATACGACCGGCAACCGGGTGGATTGCATAGCGCACCTTCGCCCCACGCTCGAGGAAGCGGTCCGCAAGCTGCTTGACCACCCCTTGCGCCTGCGCCAACGCCATGCCGTAACCTGGCACGATGATCACATCCGCAGCATCGCGCAAGGCGGAGACCAGCTCATCCTCGCTCCGGGAGGCTTGTTCAACAGCGGACGGAGCCGCTGCGGCTTCCGGAGCTTTACTGCCCACGGCAGTCCCCCCATGCGGCAGCAGGATATTGCTCAGCTTCCGGTTCATCGCATGGCACATGATCTGCGTCAGCAGCAAGCCGGAGGCACCGACAACGCCGCCGCTACAAACCAGCACCGGATCACCAATGGCTATGCCGGAAATTCCTCCAGCAACGCCGCTGAGAGAATTGAGCAGCGAAATGGTGATGGGCATATCCGCACCACCAACCCGAATCGAGAAAGCCACACCGAACAAAGCAGAGGCGATCAGTACCAGGCAAGGCAGATTGAAAACAAGGCCGAGCAGCATTGCCAACAGCAAGACAATGGCAATAATCCCATGCCCGGGCAAAACCACCGGCTTCTGCGCCAGCCATCCAGCCAGTTTGCCGGCCGCCACGGCGCTACCGGTAAAAGTCAGGACACCGATGCTCAAGGCCAGCATTGCGGCATTGTGCTCGAAGAGTCCTGCCGCATTGATTTCACTCCAGCCAACAAGGGCACTGGCCAGGCCGCCGAATCCATTGAGCCAAGCAACCGTCTGCGGCATGCTGATCATTTTCACCCGATAAGCACCCACCAGACCGAGGATAAGACCGATGACCAGCGCCACCAGCGGCCAAGGTGAGGACCACAACTCATATTTGCTCAGAGTGGCAATCGTGGCCAGCAGCACTGCGCCTATGCCGACCAGATTGCCGGCACGTGCCAGGCGTACCCGGCTCATCATCACGATATCGGCAAGCAGCAAAAAGATGGCGATTCCGCCCAGCAGATAGAAAAGTCCATTGCTCATTGTGCCTTCTCCTTTCCGCTTTTGAACATCGCCAGCATGCGGTCGGTCACGCCAAAGCCACCAGCCACGTTAATGGCCGCAAGGATGATTGCAAAAACGGCAAGGGTCAGACTACCTTTGGCGGCGGCAATCAGCCCGCCGATCAGGGTAATGCCGGACAGGGCATTCATCCCCGACATCAGCGGGGTATGAAGAAGCGAGGGAACATTACGGATCAGAAAATAGCCGATTACGGCACTTCCAATGAAAAGCAGGGTCAGGGCATAGGGATTCATGAGCGTTTTCCTTCCATTGCATCGAGTGCGCCACGGTGAACGACTTCACCATCAATCGTGGTGAGAATGCCGGCAACAATGTCATCTTGCCGATCGAGCACCACCTTTCCATCTTTAACCAGATAGCTGACAAGATGATAAAGATTATTGGAGAACATCCAGGTGGAACTGGTCGGCAGCATCCCTGGAATATTCTTGATCCCCTCGATGACGACGCCGTGCTTTACGCAACGCTCGCCGGGTTCGGTCAACTGGCAGTTACCGCCCTGGTCAATGGAGATGTCAATGATGACGGAGCCTGGCGCCATGGAAGCCACCATGTCATCCGTCAGCAGAATGGGGGCGACGCGGCTGGGTACCAGCGCGGAGCAGAAAATCACGTCCATGTCGGGCACAACCGCACGCAGCGCATCGCGCTCGCGCGCCAACCATTCCTCAGACAGTTGTTTAGCATAGCCGCCTTGGCCGACAGCCGCTTCCGCCGGCACGGTCGTATCAACAATCTTAGCGCCCAGGCTTTTGGCCTGTTCCGCCGCATCCGGACGAATGTCCGCCGCATAAGTCACTGCCCCAAGCCTTTTTGCTGTTGCCAATGCCTGGAGTCCTGCCACGCCGGTGCCGATCACGAGGACATTGCAGGGTTTGATCATGCCGACTGCGGTAAAAATCTGCGGCATGAATTTGGCCAGATCGCTGGCGGCAATCAAAATCCCCTTGTAGCCGGCACAGGTGCTCATCGAGGTCAACGCATCCATTTTTTGAGCGCGTGAAATGCGCGGCACCCCGTCAAGCGTCAGGCCAATCACACCTTGCGAAGCCATGTTGCGGATCATTTCATGGTTCACCGGTGATGCCGGATGAAGGAAGGTGATCAGATACTGCCCCGCATGCATCATATCGATCTCATGCATATTCTTCTCTTTGTTGAAAAGGGGTTCCTTCACCTTCAGAACCAGATCACTGCGCCGATAAATCTCGGCACAGTCGGCAACCAATTCAGCACCCGCAGCGGCATAGTCGTCATCGAAAAAATGTGCAGCCTGCCCAGCGCCATTCTCGACGAGAACCTGAAAACCCTCCGCGACATACTTGGCAACCGTCTCCGGCGTCGCCGAAACACGACCCTCACCATGCATGATCTCTTTGAGAATACCAATAATCATCGTGCAAAACCCCTTTCTTAACCTTTAATGACCACGTAAAATAAAAACAGATTTTTACGAAAATTCGCACTTTGACAAGACAATATTACCTTATTACGCTTTTGCAAGTGATTTTTTTACGATTTCTGAAATATTGCACTTGTTTAACAACGAAATGCTTGGGGCAGCTGACGCCCACAACCCATTTTTTGTCCACGGAAAGCACGGAAGGCGCGGAATTTTTTATAGGGTTGTTGCTTTGATGGATGGGAGGGCACGCGGTTTGAAAAGTAGCGCAACCGTCCCGGTTGTGATTATTTTGACTGTTATGGGGTGCAAGAGGATGTTCTTGTCCTGTCCACTTTGTCCACACTGTCCACAACGTCTGCCCCGCACCACGCACGCATTACGTTGCAATCTGGAACCTGCTGTCCAGGGTGAATTCGGATGACATGTCATAGATGAATTTTCTTCGAGGTATATGCTTGGAGCTTTTCGAACCAATGCTTTTTGATCTCACTTCCGGCAGAAGAGGCACGAAAAAACTCATTTCGCCCCAGACGGAGATTTTTTTCTTCTCCGAGGGAATGGTACGGCACTAGGTCAATCCGTTCGACATTTTCAAGGCTGTTTGCCAACTCGGCAATATGAACAAGCGCCTCCTCGTCATCATTTACACCGTGAATCATGGGACAACGAAGAATGATCCGTGCGCCGGCCTGATTGACTTTTTCCAGATTATCGAGGATTCGTTCTGCTGACACTCCGGTCAACTCTTCATGTTTTTCCGGTGTCGCCTTGATATCCCACAGCCAGAGATCGACGATAGGCAGCAGTGCCTCGATCTGCCGCCAGGGAGCAAAGCCGCTGGTTTCAAGTGCGGTATGCAGCCCCTCGGCTCGGGCGGCAGTCAGGAGTTCACGGGTAAACTCGAAATGAGCCAATGGCTCCCCTCCGGAAAGCGTCACCCCTCCCCCCGAACTGTAATAGAAATCCTTGTCTTTCATCACTTCACCCATGACCTCATCCACCGTCATCCATTTTCCGACCATCTTCAGGGCATTTGCCCAGCACGCAGACACGCATTTACCGCAGCTGACGCAGAGTGTCCGGTCAAAGACATGTTTTCCATCGATCATAACATGACAATGCTGGGGACAGGCAGCAACACATGCCCCGCAAGCAATACATTTTTCGGCATGGAAAAACAGTTCTTTTTCAAAGGATTGAGATTCCGGATTATGGCACCAACAACAACGCAGAGGACAACCCTTCATGAAAATAACCGTCCGGATGCCAGGCCCATCCATGATCGCAAATTTTTCAATATCAAAAATTAAGGCATCAGACATACTACTTCAACCCTCGATAGAAAATGCCAAACTGCAAAAACGATAACAACAAAATACAATGCCTGAAAAAAATTATATCACGCATGATTTAATTTCTACTGTAATTTTTTTTTCATGTTTGTCAAATTCTGCTGTATGCTTTCTTTAGCAAGGCATGTTATATTATATTTTTATTGTTCTGAATGTCATAAAAAAGCTTTTGGGAAAGAATTGGGCTATTTTTCCCTCAATTTTTATGGGCATTGATAAAAACCGACACAATAGACTTAAATTTGTAGTATTTTGTATATTCTGACCTTAGGTCTAAGGTAAAGCCTTCGTCATGTGAGAAAAATGCAGCAAGGTTCTTTAGAAATTATTGATGTAATTCGCGACAATCCGTGTGGGATATCCAAGCGGGATATTTTTCCTCAGGTATCTCTATCTTGGGGTGGCATCTGTTTGGCAGTGAAGCGTGCCCTGGAGAAGCAGTACATTGTTGAAAGTCCAGCCAAGGTCGTTGCGCGTGGGCGTCCCTGCATACTGTTGAACATCATTCCTAATGCTGTGTTTTTTGTGGGCGTTGATATTGGCAGCACTAGTACCAAGCTAGTCATCTGCGATTTCAATTTCAGCATCCGTTTTTCGCAAATCGAGCCGACGCCTACATACACAGAACCAAGTAAATTTTACAGCTGGCTTACTGATCTGATTCGCCGGGCGATACCGGCAGCAATTCGCGACAAAGTCCAAGGAATCGGCATCGCAGTGTCAGGGAACGTAGATTCTGCCAAAGGAATCATTGTATCCGGTGGGAATTTCGGGATGCACTACGGCAGTAATATCGCAGTGGATGAAATTTCAAAACGACTTCAGATTCCCTGCTATGCGATGAATACGCAGGTGGCGTCCGTTTACGCAGAATATCATTTCGGCCAGTTTGCCAAAACTCCGAACATTGTCAATATTGGTTTGGGCGTGGGGATTGGTTCCGGAGTCGTTTCCGACCATCAATTGCTGCACAGCGGCGCGCGCAATCAGGTTGGTTATATCGGGCATATGCTGATGCCGGGGAATCCATACCGTTGCAAGAACACCGGTTGTAATTTTATCGGATGCCTGGAGGCCTTTACCGGCGGGAACAGCTTGTGCGCGATTGCCAAAGCACGTTTTGGCCAAGAGGGCGATCTCACCACCCGTGAGGTGGATCAGATGGCTTCCGCCGGCCATCCCGGAGCCGTGGAATTATTGACCCAGGCTGCTGAATATAATTCCATCGGCATAGCTACCATGATTCAGATGTATGCTCCTGATGTTGTCATTTTTTCAGGAGGCCAATGCCGACTGAATGGATTTCTCTATTTGCAGACTCTGCAGCAGCTCCTGAAACGCATGCCCGCTGAACGACAAAATTTTAAGATCGGCCTGAGTGTATTAGGCGAGAATCAGGGTGCTATCGGTGCCGCACGCTTGGCTTACGAACAGTTGCTGAATCTATAAGATTTCAGGGCTACTTAGCCCCGCCCAAGTCTTTTCGTGTGGTTCGTGGTTAAAAAATCCCTTTTGGGCACCCTCCACTTATCCTCAAACTTATTCCCACTGGCCAGCTTTCGTATCCGGCTTCTGGAATTCGTCCACCATGACTTTTCCTTCGGCTATGCCGCCGGTCTGATCGGTTTCGGGTGGCAAAAGCTCCCACATCTTTCCTGGGAATACCGGCGTATTGAAGCGATCCTGCTCTATGACATGGGCTTTTTCCTGGAATTCCATGCAACCGCGGATACATCCCTTGGCGCCACAGACAGCAAAGTAGCCGGTATGTTCCCGTATCTGGCGGTAGTATGGGATGGCGTAGCGCCCGGGGAATTCCGCTGCGGAGCGCATCCACTCTCCACCAGCAAGGACATGACTGATTTTATAGGCCAAGTCCTCGGAGATTTCGCTGCTTGCCGGATCAAAACCGAAGCCGGGCAGATATCGTTTCAGGAAAGGAGAGGTGCGATAATTCAAGCCGTGATGAGTTGCGGTACAGCGCCCCATGTGGACATCGCCCCATTCGAATTCCTTGCCACCAATGCGAATTTTTACAGGAGGTTTTTCGTTTTTCGCGGGAATCGCATTGCCCGGGCACAATTTTGCGCAGCGCATGCAGCGCTTGCAGAGGGTGCCCGGTTCGATCATGGGGTCCGGTTCCAGTACAGCATCGGTCAGAATATTGCCCAGGCGGACGCGAGGGCCGTACACCGGATGGAGAAATACTTTGCTCCAGCCGATTTCACCCAGTCCGCAACCTACGCCCATCACCCGGATATTCAGGTTGATTTCCGGGGCGGGACGCCCCGGGACCAGCGGTCGCGCTCCGGGACGCCAGTGTTCCGGGACCCCGGGGAAGACCGGTACCGCTTCATATCCGCAGTCTTCAATGTAGCGGGCGATCTCATAGGAAATTTGCGGACGGAAAAAGCCATTCAGGCGGCTGTAGGAGTAAAAAGTATAGTTGGAGAAGTGCGTGCCTTCCGTAATGCCACGGTAGCTTCCGCGTGGAATTGGTTGAACGATGGTGATGACGCTTCGGCACTCCGGGAAGATATTCTTCGGATGCATACGTTGTGGCGCTTCGTCAAAACGTTCAATATTGCCGACGCCAAGGATTTCCACGCCGCCGCCGCCACCACCGATGCGTTTAGCCAAGTCTTTCAACATCTGAGTCGTCAGTTTTTGCATAATCGGATTCTCCTTTATTTTTCGGCGCGAAAAGCTTGCTGAAATTTTCGAGTCAACAGGCCACGTTTTTCCAACGCGTTCAAGCAGGCGCGCGAGCAAGCGGCGCCGTTGCGGTCAATGGCATTGAAGTGGCCGAAATTTGTAGGTATGGCTCCCGTCTTGCATTCGGCGCAGCGCTTTCTTTCCAGTGCGTAAGGGCACTCGTCTAGGCAGGCTTGACAATCTTCACAGAAATTGACCTGGCACAGGGGGTCTCCCTGCAACTGCATATCAGTAAGCACCAGGGAGAGTCGCTGGAGTGTTCCGAATTCCGGTGTGATCAGCATGCCGTGACGCCCTACCCTGCCCAGACCTGCCAATTCGGCGGCATGAGCGATGTCCACATAAACGTTGGGAGCAGGTTTTCCGGCTTCAACCGGGTCTGCCATATAAACTTTGGAAGCCGCTTCGACGTCGTATCCAAAGATGGGCACTCCATCGAAATGGTTGGTTTCAATGAAGAGAACCACATCGTAAGCGGTCTTCGGAAGAAACTGATCTTCCAACATGGAAAGACCAAAATCGATATACGGGGAAACAGCCGATTGCTCCTCCGTAACCCGGACTGCGCCACGAAGAATCCGACGTCCCAGGACGATTACCGTCTTCGCTTGTGGAAAGATAGATTTGGGATTGTGTTCAGGAGCAATCCCCTCGAAGCGCTCGATGGGAGCAAAGCCGCATAAATCGGCTCCAAAACGGTATGCAGCAGCACGAATTACTGAACTGTCCATTATTTCTTCTCCTCTGAAATATATTCCCCATCGCGGTCGAGACGCCAGACTTTGCGTTTGCGAAATGGAGTGCCGAAAGGGTTGCGGATTCGTTTTTCGAAGGCGACGACACAGGTACGTCCACAAACTGCCGCATGGCGGTCCAGGGGATCGTCAGGTGTGTTGTCGCTACCCTGAACGCCTGCGATCTCCTTGATAGCGCCTTGCGATGGATACACCCCGTTTTGACACGTTTTGCAAATTTCCAGATCCACTTTCCCGTCTGCGGAAATGGCCTGATTAGGGCAAACCTGAAGGCAGGCGTCGCATCCCTTGCAGAAACCGGGATTGATGATCGGATCGCCCTCCAGCTCCGCATCCGTCAAGAGCATGGCGAAACGCTGGCGCTGTCCATACTCTGGCGTCAGGAAAAATCCTCCGAGTCCGGTTTCGCCCAGTCCAGCCAGATGTGCCATTTCCTGGTAATCCACCCAGACTTTGTCCGCCTCCCGATGTCCGGCTCTCAGCGGAACCGCCTCGAAACCTGCGTCCTCAACAAAAGCTCCCAGTTCCGCCAGGCTCATAGTCAGGTATTTCCAGCCGGGTGCTGCAATGCCAAAATGATCGTAGACGGAGACAAAATTGGTAGATTCCTCCACGCCACGCAAAGCCCCGCGAAGAATCCGATGCGCAATGACGATGACTGAACGCGTTCGTGGAGAAATGCTAAGTGGATTACGTTCCGGTGGCAAATCGGCAAAGCGGTCATAAGATACGATCCCGCACAGATCAGCCCCAGCCCGCTTGGCAGCAGCTTTTACATCACTTGCTTGCATACTTTGCTCCTTATTAAACATGGGTCCGCAAAAATCATTCCTTGACTTAAAGTTAATGTATAGGAACGCCCAGAAAAAGACGGCACACTCTCCAAACAATGAACTTTCGCCAGGATACCATAATGAAGGCTAAAACACAAAACACCAATTATATCAAGATTGATTTTAATCTAATATATACGTCGGAACGTTAACAGCAAGGCAAAATTGGGAAAAAACTTCTTGCCGTTGATGGGGCCAGTTTTCCGCATGGCGAACTGCCGGGCGTTTCAAAGAGGCGCGATACATTCTAGTAATACGTCAGTAGTACAGGATTCAGGGGAATGGGATGCGTAGTGCGTGGTGCGAAGTGCGTTGGGAACGGGCAGGGTGCCGGTTTAAAAAGTGGCGCGACCGTCCCGGTTGCGATGCCCGCAGGGGAAAGGGGGATGTTCTTGCCCTGTCCATCCTGTCCACCCTGTCCACCCTGTCCACCCTGTCCACCACGTCTGACCCGCACTACAGACCATGACCATTCTACATTCTTTTTTATGTTTTTTAAAAAAATCGTTTGCTTTCTATAAAAACCATATTATCGTAACAATAAATCACAGATGATTTATATATCCCAAAAGCAAAAGAAATGGAGGTTTGAATTGAAATTCTCGAAAGCAGCTTTAGATCATTATATCCGTCGGGATCGTAATGAGTTATTGAATTACGTTGTGCCGTTCTGGGAGACTCACGGTGTTGATGAGGAGTTTGGCGGATTTTTCAACTACCTCGATGAAAACGGGCAGGTTCTGCTAACGGACAAGAATGTTCGGCAGCTGGGGCGATTTGTATGGTTGTATGCTCGTTTGTTCCGTGAGATGGAAGCACGTCCCCGCTGGTTGCAGTTGGCTTTGCAGGGCATTGATTTCATCGAGCGTCATTGCTTTGACCCGAATGATGGGCGCACTTATTATGAAGTCACACGCGAGGGGCTTCCCATACGCAAGCGCCGTTATGTCATTACAGAGCACTATACGGTGATGGCTTATATCCAGCTGTATCTGGCGACGGGTGATGAGAAATGGAGCCGCAAGGCCAAGTCCCTGTACTCTCGGATCATCATGTTTTACCATCATCCGGAATTACTGCCACCGAAGTTTTACAATACACGCCGTATCCGTGCTCATAACATTCCGATGATCATCGCTTGCACCTCGCAAATGATGCGAGCACTGGGCGGAGATACATCATTATATGACGATACGTTGGATCATTGCCTGGGCGAAGTCCTGAACAATTTCATGAACCAAGAAAAGAAGGCGTTGCTGGAAGCCATCAACTTCGATGGGAGCTTCCTGGAGACGCCGGAAGGCCGCACCATTAATCCCGGGCATTCGATAGAATCCGCTTGGTTTACCATGACGGAAGCGGATTACCGCAAGGACAAAGACATGCTTGCTAAGGCCCTGCAGATTCTTGACTGGTCCCTGGAATGGGGTTGGGACAAGGAACATGGCGGCATCCTTTATTTTGTCAACGTCGATGGCCATCCTGCGGATCAGTATGAACATGAACTCAAACTCTGGTGGCCGCAGAATGAGGCGACCTATGCAACCCTGTTGGCTTTCCATCTCACCGGCGACAAGAAGTATTGGGATTGGTATGAGAAAATCCACGAATACTCCTACAAATACTTCTCCGACCACGAGCACGGTGAATGGTACAAATATCTGCGTCGCGACAACACGCTGTCCTCCCGGATCAAGGGCAATCGCTGGGCCGGTGCATTCCACATGCCGCGCATGTGCCTGAACAGCATACAGCTAATGGAAAAAATGAAGAAGGAACTCTGATCCATGAATTATCCTGAACGCATGGCAAATCTCCGAAGGCGGAAAGCGGAACAGACTGCTGCAAAGCTTCGTCAGCTCGGCATACGCAACGAAGATGATTATGGTTGTGTGCTTCCCCCTGCGGATTTCAAGGTCGAGCTTCCCTGCCGTGATGAAAACGGATCGTTTTTCGGAGCCTATGCCTGGGGAAAGAATTTCCGATGGCTCATGGAGCATCATCCGGCATATATCGACCCGGACGACGCGCTGGCGGGACGTTGGATGTTCATGCTCTCCCGCATGCGATTAGGATATAAACTGGAATTGGCAAATTTCCCCTTTGATTACTCGCACCTCAAACCGGAACAGATAAAATATGACATTACTTGCGGTATCGGCAAGGATGCGCACTTTGCTCCGGATTATGAGATTGGCTTGCAATTGGGATGGGGCGGGCTGCTTGAAAAGGCCCATGCCGCCCGAGAGCAGTTTGCTGAAAATCCTGAAGCCAGGGAATTGTTTGACGCTGAAATCGATGCCATCGAGGGAGTGCAGTGCTGGGTCCGCCATTTGGCCGAAGCGGCAGATAAAAAGAGCCGGAGTGAAACCGATCCGGTGCTCCGAAACAATCTCGAGAGCATGGCTGCGATCAACTACAAACTCATTGCTTCGCCTCCTGAAACATTGCGCGAAGCCTGCCAGTGGATTGCCCACTTCAACATGGCTAGCCGTACCTATAACCGAGATGGCGCCGGGGGGCAGCTGGACGAATTGCTCCGCCCCTATTACGAAAGGGACAGGTTGGACGGAATCATTACGGATGCCGACGCTGAGTTCTATATTTTCTGCCTGTTGCTTAATGATCCGCATTATTACCAGCTAGGGGGTCCTCCGGAGGATGGCCATGACCAGACATCCCATCTTTCGTACATCATTTTGGATGCTGCGGAAAAGCTGAACAGCAGCTGCAATCTGACGATCCGGGTCTTCGATGGCATGGATCGGGGATTGTTTCGTCGTGGGGTGGAAGTCTTGCTGAAGAACAAACAGGGGTATCCACGATTTTCCGGTGATATGGCGCTGGTTAAAGGCTTCATGCGAAATGGCTACTCGGCAGAATTGGCTCGGAAGCGCATTGCTACCGGATGCAACTGGATGAGCCTGCCTGGACTGGAATATACGCTGAATGACGTAGTCAAAATCAACCTTGCCAAGGTTTTCGAGGTCGCTTGGCAGGAAGTCACCACATCCTCTGATCCAACTCTTGAAAAACTGTGGGAAGCCTTCACACGTCATTTCTGCCGGGCGGCCGAGGTAACCTGTGCAGGCATAGACTTCCATCTGGAGCACCAGCATCTCAATGAACCGGAACTGATGTTGAACCTGCTCTCGCACGGCCCGCTGGAAAAAGGCCTGGATGTCTCAAACGGCGGTGCGCAGTACTACAACATGGCTATTGATGGTGCTGGCCTGGCCACTGTCGCTGACTCTTTTGCGGCAATCGAACAACGCATCGAACAGGAAAAACGCTTGACCTGGAAACAGACCGCGGCAGCACTCGAAAACAACTTTGATGTGCCGGACGGAGAAAGAATTCGTCGCCTTCTTCTGAATTCTGAACGCTATGGCGCCGGAGATTCCCTTGGAGACCGCTGGGCACTGAGGCTGACCAAACTGTTGCAGGAGACCCTTGGCAACCGCATAACTCCAGGCGGAAGAAAGATCATCCCGGGATGGTTTTCATGGGCTGACACGCTGCGTTTCGGCAAAACAGTCGGAGCGACGCCAAATGGGCGCCGAGCCCAGGAACCGATCTCGCATGGCGCCAACCCCAACCCGGGTTTCCGCAAGGATGGTGCACTGACTGCGATGTCCACGGCCATTGCCTCGGTGCAACCGGGCTTCGGCAATACAGCGCCATGGCAACTGGAGTTGGACCTAGGTGTCGCCAATGCTCCCGAATGCGTGGACCTGCTTATGGCACTGATAAATACTCATTTTCAGATGGGAGGCACACTGATCAACATCAATATCGTTGATGCCGAAAAGATTTTAGCCGCTCACGAACAGCCGGAACTGTATCCGGACCTGGTCGTGCGAGTCACCGGATTCTCAGCGTACTTTACCTCGCTATCGAAGGAGTTCCGACAATTGGTAGTCAATCGGCTGATCCAAGAAGCCGTTTGAGGAAGCATTGTAGTACATCAAACAGAATCAAGGAGAGAAGAAAAATGAAGAGACTGTTTACCCTCATTGAACTGCTCGTCGTCATCGCCATCATTGCGATTCTGGCCTCGATGCTCTTGCCGGCATTGAGCAAGGCCCGGGAAAAGGCCCGTTCTGCATCTTGCATAAACACCAGCAAAACCCTCAGTATGACTTTCGCCTTCTATTCGGATGATTTTGATGGATTTTTCCCCTATGCCTACTACAAAGTAGATGCCACCAATTATCTCAAGTGGCCTGCCAATCTGGCGGTTGAATGCAAGTACCTGGCCAGAGGAAATCTGTTTCTCTGCCCCAGCAATACATCGACGCATTCTTTCCGTAGCACCCTGCAGAGATATCTCCCTGGCAAGTTCAATTCTGCCTGGGACCATATCGACTACGGCTACAATCGTTACTGGGTTGGTGGAGATGGCAAAAAAAGACTGGGCAGAAATGACAACATCAAGTGGCCGGGTTCGACCGTACTGTTTGGGGATTCCTTTTATAAAACTTCTACTGGTGAACTCGGTTATTATACAGTTCAAACTGCATACTATGACAACGGGCAAGGCTTGCTTTCCCCGCGACATTCCGGCAATACGGTGAACATCAGCTGGTGCGACGGGCATGTCAGTGGGGTCAAGGTTCCCAATCGGTTTAATGCCTATGAGAACAGCGTGTTTACCAACCAGACAGCCAATGACAAGAACTGCCTCTGGGGAAAATTCTGATCACTGAACCATCAGACCACAGGAAAAATCCTCTGCGGAAAAAATTACGGAGTATATTGAACTGCGGTTTGATATTACTCATTGACAGCGGGAGACAACTCACATGGTAAACATGGTTCAGATATTGAAAAAGCTGGGTGTTCTCCTGGCAATTTTCACCGTATTTATAACCCATGCAGATGTTATCAGCATCGGCAATAGCGCGGCATCGCTGGAATGGCAGGACGGTGCCTTGTCTTTTCAGACAGCAGGAGAGATTTCCCAGACAGTCGTCTTCCGCCCCTTCTCTACTCGCAAGGAAGGCGGCACCGCTTTTACTGCGACCCAGGCAGTGGTCGTCGGCAAACACTCTGCGCTGGTTCTGCGGGAAGAGGACTGCAGCTTGACTTTTGTATTGGATGCCAGCAAACCCGCAGTGCGGATGTCCCTGCCGTGGAACGCCGGATTTACGCTGGAAACAGCTACTGCGCTTGTTGTGCTGCCGGACGGCTTCGGGGAGGATACGATTCTGGAACCGGGCAGAAGCGGCGGACTCATCCCCGCCTTCCTACCGTTTATCATGGCGTTGCAAACCGGCGAAAAGAGCACTTTGAGCTGCATCCCCTTCAAGGGAACCGGGGATATACGAATTTCAGGCGACCTGAAAACTTGGGAGTTCCGTCCCCCGCTGCTCGAGGAGTACACCTTTGCTTTCCATACCGGCGAGGGCGTTTGGCATCAGTTAACCACGCCATTGAATAACAAAACCCGCACGGAGGTCGAGTGGGTGCCGCCGTTCAAGGCTCGTTATCGGGCAGCCTACCCTCTTGCCACACTTGCAGTCCCAATCGGAACGCCGCGGCACTACATCTGGAATATTGCTATCGAGCACCCCAAATTCAAAACGCTGATGAACCGACCTCCTCGTATGAGTATCTTGGACAAAGAGACTTATTCCATGTGGTGCTCGGGGTTCGATGGCAGCTTTGGTTATCCGGCAATTCTTACTCCTGAAGGAAAGCTGATGATGCGCTATCCAGTCCACCCGAATGACAAGCTCAGTTATCAGACGGATCGCCCGATCTACCTTTACGCTTACGACCTGGGAGGCTTTAAGGAAACGGTCCCTGGACTGCCGGTGAATTTTCTGACTGCGGCAGCCAGGGAAAACATGACCAATGTCCGTAACAGCTCTGTTGGCATCGGACCGGCCACCTGCCATCTGACCTCGAACGTAATTGAAAAGATCTTCTATCGGAGCGAGGGACGTTCCCATCGCCAGGAGTTGGTCAGTGCTCTTCAGCAAACCCAACTTTTTGTGGAATCCGTTCGGGCTCGTATAGAAAACTATCGGGCATGGGCGGCTAAAATGGCAGCCCAATGTGAAAATATGGCGCGACAGGATAACGTCTCAGCTGCCGAAATGCAGAAATTTGGAACATATTTTGCCGAGATGGAATCACGCTACCAGGAAGCCTGTCCGCGCATGAAAACTCCGACTCAGGCTCTGGAATATCAAAAGGCATTGCTCGCGGCAGTAGATAATCCTGCGCTTGATGACGAGGAACTTGAGGATAGGAGCAAGCAGTTCGGCAAGGACACTCGCAGCATTGGCGGTGCACAGGACACGTTTGCCGCTCATGCGCGACACATGACCAAACTGATCCGCCAACAGGCATTGCTTGGTTATATTTATACAGCAAGCGAAACAGCCAGGAAGATGTATGCGGAGATTTATTGCTCCAGCACAGCTTTGATGCAGGATTACTACGATCACGAAGGGAAATAAGAGGCAAAGATGAAGACCTTAAAAACATGGCTGCTTGCAGCTCTAACCGGCCTGTCCTTGGGAGCGGCGGAAATGGTACTGATTCCGGCAGGTACTTTTATGATGGGCGGCAATGCCCCGGATGCAAAGCCGCATCAAGTAGAGATTTCAGCTTTCATGATGGATAAATTCGAGGTGACCCAGAGCGAATATCGCTTGCTGACAGGGGAAAACCCATCACGCTTCAAAGGCGATAATTTGCCAGTGGAACGCCTGCGTTGGAACGAATGCCTAAAATACTGCAATCTACGCTCCGAAAAAGAGGGACTGAAGCCCTGTTACGATCTTAAAACTGGAGACTGTGACTTCACGGCGAACGGTTACCGTCTGCCAACCGAAGCAGAGTGGGAATACGCTTGCCGGGCCGGTTCAACCGGAGAGTTCTCCAATGCCGGTGGGCAGCGGAAATTGGATGAAGTTGCCTGGTTTCGTAATAATTCAAAAGAGACCACTCATCGCGTTGGTGCAAAGAAGCCCAATGCTTTCGGACTTTTTGACATGTACGGCAATGTTGCCGAATGGTGTGGAGACTATTATGATCCGCAGTATTACGAAAACTCCCCAAACAAAGACCCTCGCGGGCCAAGCCAGGGCAGCAAAAGGGTGCTGCGCGGCGGCTCCTGGAAAGACCGCGGAAAAAACATTTCCAGTTCCATACGGATGTTTGACGATCCTGCTACCGCAGATATCTGTCAGGGATATGATACCTACGGCTTCCGCTGCGTAAAAAATGCGCCGGAATCCAAGTAACTGCGCAAACAGCTCCTTTTTTAACCACGAACCACACGAAAAGGCTTGGCGTGGGCTAACGCCCACAACCCACACGGACTTTACACGGACTTTACACGGACTTTACACGGACTTTACACGGACTCTACACGGAC
>JAPXLT010000038.1:0-24040 GCA_033809415.1 Lentisphaeria bacterium | reverse complement strand
ATCCGAACCCAGGGCGTTGCCCTGGGCTGGTATGTCACGCCCTTTCAGGGCTAATTCCAACATCGCCGATCAGCCGTTCGTTTCCCGTTTTTGCCACTGTCCATGAAAATGAATGAAAACGCCCTGAGTGTAAAAGTAATTTTGTTACAACTCCTTAAATTATTGTTTAGTAATCAGATGAAGAAAAAATAACGCTCGCTTTTTTGAACCTGAGGTTCAGTTGTCTGATTTTACGTTTGTCAGCCACTGTTTTGTCTTGGCATCTCCGATGCCGAAGACCCATTCGAGGACTTTCTGTTTGCCGTACGGCGCAATGCCGACCAGAAGTTCATGGGTTCCCGCCGTCAACTGCATATTTTTATATTGATTGAGGGGACAGCGGTGAAAACTCGGCGCCATCCGCCCGCCTTCCCGCCCGAAGAGATAATCGCCATCAAGCCACACCCGGCAATTTCCCGGGGTATTGAACATAATCCTGACTTGACTGGACTCCTTAAGCTCGAAAGTAAAGCGCATCATGTACAGCGAGTCCGTCGGAATGCAATCAGCGGCTATCTGTCCGAAATTTCCTGCAAATTTGCAGGTCTTTGTCTCGGCTGGCAATTTCGGTTGGAAACGGCTGTCATCCTGAGCAAACCAGGGCGAGAACACTCCGCACTGCGCATGCAGGGCATATCGGCTAAAATCCGGTGTGGCGGCAGTACTCTCCTTGCGCAGGGAAATGCGTTTTCGCAGTGCCACGATCATATCGGTAAATTCATCGAGGGTATCCGGATGCGTAAGTCCCCGGATGCCGGGATTCAGGATCAGCTTTCGTCCGATGGGTTTCAGCCACTCCTGTCCGATTCCGGTCGGGTCGATGATTCCCAGGATTGCGCCTGCGCTGGCGGCGGTGCAATCCGCATCCCGTCCGCAATTGGCGGCAATGCAGACAGTTTTGCTGAAATCCCCTTTTCCGAGCAGCAGAGCCATAACCACAAAGGGCAAGTTCATCACCACATCGGTGAAATTTTCACTGCCCCAATGCTCCAGGATCTGTTGGCGGACATCCAGCCAATCCGAAGATTCCGCACACCATCGGATCGTATCCCGCACAGCCCGCGCCAGGCGACAATCCCCCGGGATGACGGATAACCCAACCTCGAGAAGCTCCCCGATCCGCTTTTCCGAGAAGGCGGCGCTTTCCATGGCAGCCAGGAATTGTGCTGCATAGATTCCGTCTCCGGCGTGATCGACGCAGGCGTCTTCATAGGCGTAGGCCGCCGCCAGAGCAGGATTTGCCGGTGCCAGGCACGCCCAGATTTCACTGCGGATCGCCGCCCCCAGTCCATCCTTGAACCAGTTGTCATACTCCCCGGAATACGGTGCCGGTATGCCCATGCGCAGATTCCGTATGGCGACGCCATATTCGTCCCAGGGAAATTCGACATGCTTCAGCCAGGCCGCCGCAAACACATCCCGGTCAACGCAAGGCTGCTCCATCGCATCCAGGATGCAGGCCCAGAGCACCTGTAAATCCAGATCGTCATTCGGAATCATGTCCTCAGGCACCGGATCATAGCCGGTCAGACACAACGGACCATCACACCCCTCGTAAGGCTGACCCAAGGTGCCTCCCGCCGCCTTGCCCAGCCAGCAACCCATCACTTTTTCACGGAAATCAATCATCCAACACTCCATTTATGCAATAGATAAATCAAGCTTAAACAAATATGATCCACATACCAAAAAAACGTTGCTTAACTAATTTAGGTCGCCAAACGCAAATTTACAACAAACAAGGCTCAAAAATCATCTTTTTCAAGTTATTTTATGAAAAAGTCGCTCTTTTTAATTTGACAAAGCATAAAATTGATGTTAAACTAGTAAACATGAAGCTTAAAACTGACAAAAAATACTCTTTAGCTCGTGTAGCTGCGGAGTTAGGTACGAGCAAGACGGCTGTATCTTTTGTTGTCAATGGGCTTGCCCGCGAAAAGGGTATCAGTGCTGCTTTGGAGCAGCGCATTCTGGACTTTTGCAAGGCGACTGGGTTTCGTCCCAACATCCAT
This sequence comes from Lentisphaeria bacterium, assembly GCA_033809415.1. GTDB lineage: Bacteria > Verrucomicrobiota > Lentisphaeria > Oligosphaerales > Oligosphaeraceae > JAQVUB01. The sequence goes on along the minus strand of JAPXLT010000038.1, from coordinate 21,989 downwards.
GCCCAGCGCATGAACAGTCAATATGTCGAGAATATTGGCGTGTTGCTTGACCGTGATACAGCGCTGGACGAAGAGACTCCGTTCAGCGACTACAACGCTTCGAAGGTGATTGGGGGGATTGCGGCGGCGGCTGACTTGGCCGGGTACCGTTTCAGTGTGCAGTTGTATAGCGAGGGCATGGATAACAAGAAGGTTTTCGAGTGGTTCAAGAACAAGGAGATTGACGGCCTGATTTACTATGGCTTCGAGATGCCGTCAGACTGGCGCAAGACATTTCAGGAAAATGATTTCAAGGTAGTCGGCGTTTCCATTGATCCGGCCTTTGGCATTCCTTGCGTCAATATCGACAATTATCAGGCCTCGTTGAACTTGACCGGACACCTGATTCGTAAGGGACACCGGAAATTCATCTATATCGGAGGGACACCGAAATCCTGGCCGGCCCTCGAACGCTACCGGGGGTTCCGTGACGCCCTGCAAAAGGAAAACCTGGAATTTTCCGAAGAAGAGGATTTTTACCGTGCGGATTTTGTCCGAGATGCCGCCGAGCAGTATATCCGGGAGCGCTGGATGCATGGAAGGCTTGATACCGATGCCATCGTCTGCGCCAGTGACAATATGGCTGTCGGAGTCATACGCGCACTGACCGCAGCCGGATGCCAAGTCCCCGAACAGGTCGCCGTCACCGGAGCTGACAACATCCTGCTCGGACAATTCATCACTCCGCCCTTGACGACTTTCGACTACCTCCCTTTCGAACAGGGAAAAGCCGCCTTCAAACTACTGCATGAACATATCACAAAACCAAAAAGCCCCGCCAACATCTGCTTGAAGACAAGCTTGCTCGTGCGACAATCGGGGTGAAACAGCCAGCAAAACCTTCCTGACAATGACACTTAAAGAACTTGGCGTGGACTAACGTCCACAACCTATTTTTTAACCACGAACCACACGAAAAGACACGAAAATTTTTATAGGGGTTGTTGCTTCGACGGATGAGATTGCACGCGGATTTGTGGTTTTGGCTGTTGTTTTCTCCGACGGATCGGTCAGATCAGCCGGATCGGCACAATGCTTTGCGCCGTAGGCACTTAACCATGCTTAACCCCAGGTTTTAACCTGGGGTGAGGAACCCACCCAAAGACAGTGCCTTGTAAAGGCACTACAATCATTTGGATCAGCTTGACAAGTGATAGTGTGCCAATGACTTGGAGATTAGTTTTCCAAAAATCTTGCTGAAAAAACAAGAAGTCGAGTGATAGTAGCACAATCTCGAAACGTGGCAACATAGAACACAGAAAGGAATGCGTGATATGAGAAAGGTTTTCACACTTATCGAATTGCTGGTCGTCATCGCAATTATAGCTATTCTCGCCAGCATGCTGCTGCCGGCTCTCAACAAAGCGCAACGCAAAGCCAAAGCAATTAGTTGCATCAACAACATGAAACAACTTGGAGTTGGATTTTCGTTATATATATCTGAATATGATGATTATATTCCGTATGGATACAGTGGTCATGCACAATGGTTTGGCAATGACACGATTGCTCACTTCCGCTGGTATGATTATCTCCTGCCCTATATTGGGATATCGCCTAGTGGGACATTACATGGAATACCATATCTCCGAAATGATTTTACAAGCAGTTTCAGTAATTTCAAGCGTTTGAATTGTCCGGAAAAGCATCTTAGTAAAAGTAATACGACATGGTACTATGGTGATAACACTGGGATACTGGCAGATGGGCGTAATATCAAGACATACCCTTTTCACAAATTATGCAAGCTGAAAGGGCAAAAAATTTTTTTATGGGATGGGAGGCCGATGACGAGTTTATGGGGGTCGGGTTGGGAGGCTATTTTAAGCACCCGTGGATATTGGCCACATGATTGGAAAGGGGTTTTTTTGTTTTCTGATGGTTCTGCCTCGCATTTGGGAAAAGGAGAAATGACAAAGGCAATGTGGTGACAAGGGATGAAAGCATCTGCCTGCATATATACAAATTTGACGTTTTGTCTTCCAGGAGATTCAGAAAATGGGGAAAAACAGCCGGGTCTGCAGAAATTCAGAAAAAGGTCTTATGCAGTTCTATTTTCTATATTCCATGAAGATGATTTTATCTGCAAAGAGCCATGGCGCCCTTTTTGTGTTCGCATATTTTTGGGGAATTGTAGCCTTCAGCCAGGACATACTTTGGAATTTTGATTCCATTGCCGAAGTTGCCCCGGCGCCATGGGCGGCGAACGGTATGCCTGGATTTGTCGATGGGGGCAAAAGTATAGAATGCAACAATGGAATTTTCAGTTACATCCAAGAAACCCGGCATAGCTTTTTCAATCTTAACTTCCGGGGGGCAAAATTCGCCGCCCGGGAATACAACATAATGGAGATGAAATTCTATGCTTCCGCCCCGGGAAAAATCATTCTGTATTATATCGCCGAGGGTGGAGAAATGGCGGCGATGGACACACCAATCGTGACTTGCATGGGCTGGAATGAATATGAAGTCAACTTAAGTGAACAGACATTTGGGAAGCACTATCACTCAAAGGTCGATGAAGTAAAAAAAACGACGTCATGGGGTGGCAACAGTCAGACAATATGCGGAATTCGCATAGACCCCTGGTTTGAAGCAGGAACATCAGTCAAATTTGATTACATAAAATTTGTTGCTGCTGATTCCGAATGCGGGTTAAACAGCGAGTTCACGGGAAATTTAGTATGTAATTCAAGCTTTGAGGCCTGCTCAAATCCTGGCGTGCCTGATCATTGGGGGACTTTCCACTGGGGTGTATGGCAGGATACTGCCTGTAATGATTTTGACCAATGGCGTTCCTTGTGGACTCCTGACAGGCAGCAGAAATTTCACGGGAAGCAATCATTCTCCATTACCTTGGTCAAGAAAGGAAGGCAAGACGATTATAGATTAACTTCATGTCAAATTTCTATCTCACCGGGCACACATACTTTTTCTGCGTATCTGAAAGGGGAAAAGGAGGATATGCGAGTGATGATGGAAATTCTGGACGGATGGGGGGGCGCTTTGAAAAAGAAAATCGTTACACTTTCAAAGCAATGGGAGCGATATTCTTTTTCAGAACACTTGCAGGGCAGCATGGTTATGCTTTCAATATCACCGCTTGATTTGGGCACTGTCTGGATTGATGCTGTTCAGTTGGAATACGGGGAAGCAGCAACACCTTATCATTTATCGTCTCTTGATGCGCCGATCAATACAGAGCAGCCTGTCAGATATGGGGTTGCGATGAAAAAACCAGTTATTGATGGTACTTTGAATCAGTCTGAATGGGAAAATGCCAACGTTTTTCAGTTGCATCGAAACAGTGGAAGAGGAAAGGTCGTCCACCCAACGCAAGTGTTTCTGCAGGCTGATTCTGATAATTTGTATATTGGCCTGGAATGCACACAACCCTTGATCAACTCTTTTCATGGAAATCTTATGCCGCGTGATTCGCAATTATGGCGTGGGAAAGACTCCATCCAGATATTTCTTTCACCGCATCAAAATGCTAAGCCGTATTTTCTTTTTATCTCTGACTGGATGGGAAATCGTTTTGACAGTCGCTCCTGTAATCCAGACTGGGATGGCTTTTGGCAGGTTCAAAGCACACGCTTTAATGGCGGATGGGCTTCAGAAATAGCGATTCCGTGGGCCTTGTTGAAACAGAGAAGTGACAACTCCACAATCTGGCGCATCAATATTTGCAGAGAGAACAAGGCAGGAAACGAAAACACCGCCTTATTTCCTGTTCATGGCACTTTTCATACCCCGCGAAGATTCGGCCGTCTGGAATCTGTGCCGGGAGTCCAATTGGATGAAATTATGCTTGATCTTCTGCAAACTGAAATCGTCAATACTGCCTGCGGCCAATATGACCTCATCCTGCGGTTAAACAATCGGAAGGAGACAAAACGACAGTTGAAGATCATCACAACACTCATAAGCAGTGATACCCAAGATACGATCCCAGCTCAAACCGAAATTGAAATTCCTGCAAATCGGGAGATAACTACAACCGTCAGGGAACTTCATTTGCAGGAAAACGACAAATATTTAACGATCCAAGTTGAAATCTACGAAGGTGCCACCCTCTGTGCAACAGAAATCAAAAAAATATTTCGGCAGCCGGATTTTCGGTTTGAACTTCATCCCGATTTATCTTTTTACAGCGATGAATCAACTCTTGATATCCGAGCGAGGTCACTTTTTCAGCCCGATTCCGGCGATCTGATTCAACTGAAGATTCTCGACAAAAATAATCAACCCATAACAGAAGCAACGATGGCGCCAGATGCTGTTCATTCTCTGGACCTGTCAAAGTTGGAAGCGGGCATCTATCAACTGCAAGCAAGTTTGCTCAACCAATCCGGAAAAAGACTTGCATATACCGTTCGGGACTTGGTAAAAATGCCGCCAGCACCCGTCGAAACAAAGCTTGATCTTGGCAACAAATGCCTATTGTCCAGTGGAAAACCCATGATCCCGATTGCAATCATTTGGGAAAAGGGACTGGATACACTCTCGATCAAGACATTGGAGACCATGAAAAATCTTGGCTTTAACAGTATCTCCATCCTGATACGCCCATCCACAAATCTGGAGCAGATCAAGATTTTTTTAGACAATATTGAAAAAGTGGGGTTGAAATGTTTCTTTTTATTCTGGATAAGATCCCCTGATGAAAGACATTTAAAAACCATGCGCGCTTTTATCACCAAGTTTCAATCACATCCTGCGATACTGGCCTGGAAAACTCTTGATGAACCCGATGGCTGGGGCGGCGAGGCTTTTGCTGAAAAAGCTTATCAATTCAATAAACAGCTTGATCCATACCGCCCCTCAATGATCAATTTTACACCAAACCAGAATTTTCACAGGACTTTACCCTCAGACATTCGTTGCCTGGATCATTACCCTGTCCCGGATCAGGATATGATGGAAATCCCATTCATGGTTGAGGCAATGGCGCGTTCCGGGCTGCCGACGTGGATTATATTGCAAAGCACAGGCAACGCATATTTTTATTATCGCGAACCCAGTGCGAAAGAATTTGATTTCATGACCATATCCAGCCTGATCAACGGAGCGTCCGGGTTCTTTTATTTCGCACAAATGCCTCATTCAAAGGCATTGAGAAAAGCAATGCCGAATTTATTCGACTTCCTTGAAAAACATACACTGCAGTTGCTGGCAGGTCCTTGGCATGAAGGTAGAGTTACCTGTACTGAAACCATCATAGCTGCCACCAAGGAGTATAAAAACAAAAAGTACATTCTTGCATTAAATATTACTGATTCCGATCAGCAAGTGAAATTTGAAATATCCGGCTCTGAACCATATACCCGGGCAACGGATTTGCTTAGCAAAAATTCAATCGACTTGAGCAACAATTGTTTTTTTGACACATTCACGGCTTTCCAATATAAATGGTATGTCATGGAGAAGTAATTATGCGTAAGCGTACGCATGTAAAAATACATCTGTTGTTCTGCATCTCTATGGCTTGTATCACTGCATGTTCTGCAGCAACCAATCATGTCCTCAACGCGAGTTTTGAGATCAATTCCAACCCCGGGCTGGCAGATTGCTGGGGGAAAGGCGGCTGGGGTCTGCGGTCACTGGAAGAAATTAACCATCCCGAAGAGTACAGGAGCCGTTTGAGCATTGATACTTCAGATTGTGTGCATGGGATGAAGTGCATGAGGATATCCAACCCTGTCGGGAAGCCCCCCCTATCACTCTTCTCCACATGGATCAGTTATCCCCAATTTCTAGCTGGCAGAAAAGGTTGGTGTGTATCTGCGTATATCAAAGTCAGTCCTCCTGCGACAGTAGTGGTTTCGTTGCTTGATTCACAATATAGGCTGATAGCCAAAAACAGTTTTGCAGTGGAGAACAAATGGCAACGATATTCCTTTCCCATCAAAACAAACATCTCGCCAGTTGTGATCAAGATTTCTCCTCCGGAAGGCACAAATTGTCTGATTGATTGTGTCCAGTTCAGTCAAGGTGAAGAACCTGGAGAATGGTCGCCCGCTGCCGATGAAACAATGATAGCAACCCCGAAAGTGCCCCCCCGGGAATATGTTTCAAGCGTCACTGTGAAGACAAAGATGCCTGAAGCGGTAAAAGAAGTTAACTCAAAAAACGGCTGGGTTCATGTTAACAGCAATGCCTTTTTGCCATATGCGATAGGGATGCAATATGAAATTGATTTGCCGTTTTTGCAGAAAATTAAAGAATGCGGTTTTAACACAGTGAAGTTTTATGCTCTGAACCCGAACCAGACAAAAAAGAATCTTGACCTGTCATATCAAGCTGGACTAAGAGCGATTCCATGGTTACGTTGCAAGGCGTCAGAAATTTCCGAAATGGTGGAATGTTTCAAAAATCACCCTGCACTTGTTACATGGCTGGCTCTGGACGAACCGCCTGAACCTTTTGTGCAAAAAGTGACGAATTTAATCAAAAGCGTGAAAGATGCAGATCAGGAACGACCGTCATGGGTTAATTACCGCACAAATGAAATTAACCGCTTTATGGATAAGCTCCCTTCCCTGCCTGGCGATATAATATCTGCTGACTGGTATCCGGTCACGGATATGAATTATCCCGCAAAACCTTGTGACCCAGCTGAACTAATTAAAAAAATGACAGTCAGATTAAAAGAGTCTGATAAGATTGTCTGGTTTATTCTGCAACTTTGTGGCAATGCCTTTATGTTGCAACGGGAACCGACTCCCGAGGAATTTGAAGGAATGGTTTATTCCTCGATCATTGCAGGAGCCAATGGATTGTTCTTTTTTCAAAATATTCCATGGAATGCCAGGCTGATGGAAGTTGCGGGAAAAATAGGCGCGGAATTGGAGAACCTTACCCCAATACTGGCAAATGGTGATTGCATTGACATAAACGCATCCGAAAGCGTAATTAAGATAAAGTCACTGCTGTATCAGGGAGAACTATATATCTTTGCAGTGAACACATCGGAAAAGCCACTGACATGCAGGTTCAACTTTGGAGATGGAATATCAACCCCAAAAAAAATCGCAGTTCTGTTTGAGGAACGTTCATTGATTATGACAGAAGATCATGTTCTGACCGATCAATTTAATGGATTTCAAAGACATATATACCATCTCCAAAAGCACTGAATGTTTCAGCAAATTCAGATAACTGAACATAACGCTTTGTAGCCACACCGACGACGCAACTCCGTAAAGCCAATCTTGGCGTTCTTGGCGTCTTGGCGGTTCAATAACGAGGAACCAACCGCCAAGGCGTCAAGAACGCCAAGCAATCGGAGAAAGCAACAAACCAGACCGCAATTCCACATGCAAGTTCATTCATCGAAGCAACAACTCTACAAAATTTCTGCGTTTTCAGTATTTTCCGTGGACAAAAAATAGGTTGTAGTCGTGATGCCATGCCGGCGAGCCGCCTGCGCTCCATGTCGCCTCCGACGCAATTGCGTAAAGCCGGTCTCGGCACACAAGAATTTTGACCAGAGGTCAAACCAAATCGGATCCGTACAGCATTTTTCTTGAATTTTGACGCCTATATATTATGTTGTTGGCATCAGCGCATGTTCGTACCAAGGAGGATAGCCATGCCGGATGAAGAGGCGGTATTAAGAAGACGCAGGCAGGAATGCTGGCAGCTGACACCCGAAGAGCGTATGGAGCGTTTTTTCCGTCTGCAGGAAGCGTTGTTCGCAATGATGTCGGAAAAGGGCTGGGAACATTTTCACCGCCGGAATCACCAGAAGAGAAGGGTGTCCTTTCATGATGGAAAATGGAATAAAACCAGCGATATTCAAACACCTTGAAGTATACGGTGTTCCTTTTGTCGTCATTGGTGGGCATGCGGTGAATTATTACGGCTTTGTCCGCGCAACCGAAGACGTGGATATCGTCTTTTTGAGGACGCCGGCTTCAGAAAAGAAGCTGTTCCAGGCACTTCAGGAAATCCATGCCAGCTGGATAAGCAATGAGGTTGATCCGGATACCGGATACGAAAAGGAAATACCGGTAAGCATGGGGTTTCTGGAGAGCAACCATCTGATGATGCTGAACACGGACCTTGGCTATCTGGATATTTTTGACTTTATTCCAGGCTTTCCTGAAATATCGACTGAAGAATTGTTTGATACGGCGGAAAATTACCGGGGAACGAAAATTGTCAGCCTGGAATGGTTGAAAAAGATCAAAAGCGCCTCCGGCCGATCCAAGGATCTTGAAGACTTGAAAAATTTGCCGTAAAAAAGTGCAAGGTGCACCCTACACCCCTGCACCCTGCATCTTACACCCTACTCGGCGCTACGCACTCCCGCCCTGCTGCACCCTGCCCCTTCCTGGGGTATGTCCGTAATATTTTTTGTATACGCGGATCAGATATGAGGTATGACTGAACTTGCATGCCATGGCTATTTCGTCTAATGTCATTGAGGTTTCCTGTAACAGCAAAGTAACCCGTTGCAACCTCAGAGTCATCTGGTAGGCATTCAAGGTTCTGCCTGTAAAGGTGCGGCACAAGGTGGAAATATATCCTGGAGTAAGCTGGAAACGCTTGGCGAGAGCATATCGGTAATGTCTATCGTCAGGATGGGTGAGCATGAAACGGTGGATACGCTGCCAGGTTTGGAATGCTCCACCTGCGCGTTCACTTTCAGACATATAGAGGACGCTGAGCGCGTAGGCGCGAATGGCTTCAGCCAAATGCAATGCACCGCGCAGAACAGGATTCGTTTCTGTAGCAAGCAGGGTCAAGGCATGTATCATGTTAAGCAACGCCACATTTGGGGGATATGAAGAAAGATAATAAAGATCAGGGCCGCGCAACGGCACGGGGCGATCCAAGGTGTATCGGTAGTAGACAATGCGAATATGGTCGGGTGGAAATACTATGGCGGCAGATTCGAATTCGCTGTCATATAAATTTTCAGAAACGCCACCATCAAAACAAAAAATTCCATCGCCCGGAGAATAGACCTGCTCATAAAAGTGATTGCCATCGAAAAGCCGCAGGGATACCTGACCGGATAATATGAAAATCAAACGGGGAAATTCAGCAGGAGTTTGGCTTTTCTTTTTTGTACCCCAGCCAAAGTAAAGCCGACGAAGAGAGTCCGCACTGGAGACTTTGGCATGCAGTTGTTCCCAAGGTTCCATACTCATGTGTTCTCTAATGTTTATCACCAATTAACCGATAAATAATATACCGTGCAGCAAACGATATTTCTGAAAATTCAATATTTGTATCATTGATCATACATTTTTCGTATTGCCAAAACGGCAGAACATCACTATAATATTTATGGACATCGAGCTTTTGTCTTCACTTGCAAAAGGAGGATTATCAATGTGTAATCCGGCTCAAAAAACCTGTTTTTTTACCCTTATAGAGCTTCTGGTGGTGATTGCGATTATCGCTGTGCTGGCGTCCATGCTGCTTCCTGCCTTGGGCAAGGCCAGGGAGCGCGCCCGTTCCATGCAATGCAGTTCTCAAATTCGGCAAATGCTCAATGCGCAATATTTGTATGGGCTTGAGTACGATGATTATTTTAGGCTATGTCACAACAAACAGTTGATAAATAGCCATTTTTATAGGGGAGTATCAGAACTCCCCTACAAACTGTTATTTGCAGTTATCTATACTCATTTGGAATTTCGATATGAAATGTCTCACACAATAACTTCACATCATGTGCATCATTTTCATCAAACTCGTATCCCAGATGGAACATTACTTGACTATATGGTTCAATACAGGAAACCTCTATTTCCTCAATTCTTCCTTTACCCGAAAAAGTTTCTACCGGAAAACAATCCCCATCATAAAGAATTTCACCTTCGTCCGTATATTCAAAACAATGCAAATCAATAATTCTGTTTTTCAAATCTTCCCATACAGTATGGTTCAATGTTGTATATTCCATCTTAATCTCATAAAAGCCATTAGCTTTCATTATTTCTATAAAGTTCTGATAATCGTTCTTTTCTACAAAAATGTCAATATCATTATGGGCTCTTGACTGATATCCAAGAAGAGCATCTACACCCCAGCCACCATCAAGAAAGACTTTAATCTCCGCATCTATTGCAAATTGAAGAATCTGTTTTACATCTGTTATATTGACCATCTTATCATCTCCACAAATTCTAATTAGGCGACCAGAGGAACTGCTGGTCTGTTTGATAAATCTCTGCATTTAGCAGTTTTCAATGTTGCCAAAACGAAAGTTAAGAAGATGTTCCTTTTCTCCATGTCGCTTTCTTTGGCGTAATTTACAAGGTTATTCCACACAAGATAGTTGTTCAGATACTTGGTAGAAACACCGTTAAAGCCACGCATAAACCTCTTTAGCTGGCTATGGTAGCTATTGATATGTTGGATATTATAAATGCCTTTCTTGGCTTTGCCAGTCTTTAACTGCACAAGGTCAATGCCATTGGCATTTGTAAATCTCACATAGGAGTTCATCTTGTCCGTAACAAGAGTGGAATTGGTCTTAATCCTACCATCATAAATATGATGTAAATCTCTTGTAGAAACTCTACCAGTATTCGTAATCTTGGAGATAGACAAGCCATTCCTATTAACCGCACAAGGAACACATACCTTTTCTTGGGACAAGCCTCTGATATGTGTAGAATGACCACGCTTATGAGCCTTGCGTGGCATAGCAAATGTCTTACTCTTGCTATGATTGCCCTTGTACGAGATGGCGAAAAAAGTTTCGTCAGCCTCAATAATGCCGTCAAGGGTAACATCGTCTGCCATATTCTGAAGTGCATCCAAAATCTTGTGTCTCCAAAGGAATGCGGTGTTTCTGTGAATCCCACAAGCAACAGCAGTCTTACGAATGGATAAGCCATTCATCATACAATCAATGTACTGCTCCCACACGGACAAGTCTTTTCTTGTACCAGACACAATGGAGTTCGTAGCAATCACGAAGGACTTGCCACAATCCTTACATACATATCGCTGTGTGCCATCTTTACGATGACCATTGCGAACCACATGGATACAGCCACAAAGAGGGCATACACGACCATTTGCAAAGCGTTCCTTTGCTACGAAATCTTCAATATTCAAAGACTTTACAAAGGCAGGACTTAAAAGCATTGTTTTAAGGCTTTCCTGCTCTGCGACAGTCAACTTACCGATAATATCTAATGCGTCTTTGATAGTAGGCATATCCAATTACCTCCTTCGGTGGTACTGTTTCTTACTATTATTATACGCTATTTCTCGTCAAAAATCAACCATTTGTTGTGACAGAGCCTTATTTTATTCCTATCAAGATTGCCAATTCTTACAATTGGTGGGCAGTGATCGAGGCGATTTTGCGGAATGTACCCTATGGACAAATCAATGCTGACAATATTGCTGGGAACACCAGTCGCAAGACTCGCCAGATACTATATTGCCCCACCTTGTCAGGCATGGGATTTGATAACCCTAATACCATCGTTGCAAAACAAGATACCAATTACGTTGCAAACTATGATCTGATGGGTAATGGCATACAATTCAGTTTTCTGAAGAGTTCCGCAAAGAGCTTGCTGCATGCTGACTCGCGTGGCAATCCCACGGCTGCGGCACCTCAGAATCGTGGTTTGGCGGTCAGCCATCCCATCAACGTTATGCCGCATGTTAATTCTGGTCAAATCAGCTATCCGCACAATGGTGGCTCCTGGAGGTTTGACGATCCACGAGGCAGCATCAACATTGGTTTTGTCGATGGGCATGTGGAATCGCAAAAGTTCAGCGAACGGAATGAACGCAACATGGCGCGCGTAGCCTATAAAAATTTTGTCTCGGTATACAATGCTGACATGTGGGAATGATGGGAAAGTCGGCATGTTCCGTCTAGGAGTAGCACTATATGGTTTTCGTAAGGCGTCAGTGAACCTGGGTAGGCGAGGAATTCTTTTTGAACAACGAAATGCCCGAAAGGACACGAAAAAATTTCATGGTTTTTTCTGCGAGAATAAGTCGTATTTTCCATGAAATTTTTTCGTGTCCATTTGTGTTTTTAGTTGTAAAAAAATCCCCTGTCACTCAGTTTTACTGACGCATTACATGGTTTCCCCCCAAAACAAGTTCTATTTCATGCATTCAGCCAGGAGCTTTCGCATGCGTTTTTTTGCAATTTCCGCCATTACCCTATGCTGTATGATATCTACCTACGCTTTTGACATAAATGATTGGAGCATAACCGGGCAAGCCGAGAAAATTTCGGCGGCAGCCGGCACCTGCCAAATTCAGCTCGCGCCGACGAAGGCGGCCTCCATTTCCAGTCTCACGGTGGATGACGGACACCCCATCATCACCCGCAAAGGGGCAAATTTTATTTTGACGCGAAATTTTCCGGTAACTCCCGGGCAGGTTTACCTTTTGCAACTGCGGGTGAAGTCATCCAATTCTGTAGTAATGAGTTGTGCAAAGCGTCGTCTGGCCTACAGCCTTCCTGGTCAATCACAGCTACTCTGTGATCTGGTCAAGAGCGGATCAAGTCCAACCCTGGAAGTGAAAATCGAGCTTGGGGGTTTGCCTGGTGAATCAACCTATGAGCTATCGCAGTTTGAATTAAGGAAACCCCACCTTGCCGACAACGTACCGCCGCGCCCTTATCTTGGAACCACACAGTTAAACGAAAATGTTGCAATCATTTATCCTGCAGGATTGGAAGACGCTGCAAGACAGGTTCAACTGATAGTTCGTGAAAAATGCGGGTTGCAACTGACCATACTAACAGACAGTGAGGCTGTATATGAAGACCGTCCAGTCATCCGGGAAGAGCTGAAGCAGCACCCCCTGATTCTCCTGGGACGGCTGGGGAACAACCGTGCCATCTGGGGTGCCTATAATCAATTTCTGGCGGCGGCAGATGCATATTACCCGGGGGAAGGCGGCTATGTGCTGCGCACCGCTGCCAATGTCTTCGGCAATGGCGCCAACCATATTGTCCTCGGCGGCAGTGACGAAGCAGGAATTCGGCAAGCAGTCAATGAATTCTGCAAATTGCTCGAATCGCCTCAAATCCCATTCCTCTTGCAAATTAAACTCGGAGGAAAATGCAAAGAAGCCTTCGATGCCGATGAGAAACTCTGGGCAAGCAATCCCGAAGCAGCAGGACCGCGTCTGCTTGCGCCAGGATACGGTAAAGTTGTGCGCTGGTATGTAAATGTAATGAATTATTACTGGAGCGGGCTGGACTCCTACCGGCAACGCAGCCGAATATACTTGCAGGAAATTCTGGCCGACCATGCCTATACCCACCATTATATTCTGGAGTTTTTCGTCAGAGCCTACAACATGGTTCAACATTCAGACCTTTTTAGCAGTGAAGAGCGCAGCCAGCTGGACAGCCTATTAAAAGACAACTTCATGGAGTTTCTCACCGGCCCCGACTTACAATGGATGATGCTTTTCAATCGCCCCTACGAGTCCCTGGTAGTCATGAACCGCCATAGCATCGCGCCTTGGATGGCCGACCTCACCCTGGCAGATTTTCTGGCGAAAAACGTAGCGTTGACAGACGACGAGCAGCAAATTGTCCGGTATCGACGCGAGGAAAAGCATGAATTTATGAAGTATTGGGCAGCCAATACCTTCAATGTCAGCCTGCCGCGCAATTTGTATGCCGGTTCAGAAGAAGAGGTTATTGCTTCTCTTTTCCGTTATGCGTTGAGCAATGAACAATATGCGCTGTTCAACTCCGGAAACGCCCGCAAGGCATTGCGGCTGTGGGAAATGTCCCCTGCACGCCCAAGCCAGAACGATGACCGGTTGATTGCCGGCATCCTCGCAAGTTATTACCGTGACCCCGGATTTGTATGGTTGCATCGGCAAATGCCGGAGGTAAAAGAACATTTTCAAATGCGCTATGTGAATGGAGTACACCGTTATGCCCCAGACACGCAATGGGCAGCAAAGGAACCCATGGAACTGACCGGTGTTCAAATTACCCCGTTGCAAAGACAGGATTACCTGCTGTGGAACGCCGTGAAATTTAAACAGCATCGCCAGCCTGATTTCCCTGCCGCAGAAGGAGCTGAAAAAATCTGTTTTCGCAGCGGCTTCAAGCCGGATGATGACTTTATGCTGATCAGCGGCCTGGGGGATGAGGTCGGCAATATCAGCGAATTCCGCAGTCATGGCCTGCCTCTGCTGCTGCGTTCAAATTCATCGACTTTTGGTGCAGGCAGTGCCAGTTACTATGACTGCAACGCCTTGACGGTTCAGCGCCTCGACAAGTGGATGCAGGAAGAGCAGCCTTATGCCGGAGCAGCCCGTTTGCAAGCACTGCACAATGGCGGAGACCATGGCTCGGTGATTTTTTCCTTGTCGCCCTTTGTCGGCTGCCAATGGCAACGCACCGTGATTTGGCTGAAAAAGGGCTTATATCTGGTGCGTGACCGTGTAACCGCTTTGGAGAATGGCGAGTATCTATTGCGCATAGGCTGGCGCCCGCAAGGGATACCGGATTTCACCGGCAACCTGTGGACCGGCGCCAATGGAAAACACAACTTTTACCTGACTTCGCTTGGGAAAGACTTCAAAGTCGTGGAAAACCTTGCGGATTACCGGAGTGGGAAGGCACCATTTCCAAAATATCACCATAGTGCGCATGTCAAATTGTCCGAAGGACAAAGCGTCAGCGCCTACACTTTGCTCGAAGTTACTGCCTCCTCGAATCAGCCTACACCTTTTATCCTGGGAGAGGATGAGACGGTAAAAATAGGCGAAGCCATTTTGCAGCTCAGCGATGCCGAAAAGCCTCCACAACCAATAAAGGGAGCATTCAAGGCTTTGGCCATGCAGGCGGCAAGCCAGGATTCCACAGTCGCCAGCCATGCCGACTCTGCAATTCTTCAGCCATTCCAACGCCTTTCGCTATTGCAGCTGCCGGGAAAAGTACGGTTTCACCTTCGCGGCGGCATGGTGGATTTCGGGAAGGTATTGCAGCTGAGTGAAATCCGTCATGCCTATCGCTCGCGTTTATGGGAACGGCAGCCCCTGCCGGATGATTTGGAATACTCGGTGGATGGGCAAAACTTCCATAGAATTCTCTCGGAGAAGGCATGGCGTTCCGGAGTAAAAACAGCCAATTACGGACAGGCAGACCCGCAGGAAGAGTCGCATCAATATACTTTACCTGATGTGCAAGCTCGATATATTCGTGGCAGCCAGGTCGAACGGCTGACCTATTACTCCGCCGATTTCCCTAATCGGCGAAGCGATCTGGAACTGAAACCGGCGAAAGACGGTTTCCTGGCTCAAACCAATGTGTATCCGCGTTATCTTCGGGATCGGCGTTCCGAAGATTACGTCTTCGCACTGTTTGACTCAGAGTTCCAGTTGCAGTTCACTTGGATTTCGCCAGATGTGGTGCAGGACAGCAAATTGCTTTCCTGGCCAGGAAAGCCAACCCGGCTCTGTGTTGTCACAGATGACGCCAAAATCCGCTTTCTTGGTCTGGATGGCAAGCTCGAGCAAACCATCGACTTGTATCAGTTGCAAGCCGGATTTCATGCACGATATGGCAAGCAGAACAGCCGCCAGCCGGCCGGAGGGTTCACGCTGCCCTTCAGTGTGGGCACCTGGAAAGTTCATGCCGATGAGGAACCCTTGCTGGTGTTGGGCCGTTATTGCTATTGCTCCTTTGTGAACGCAAAAGCTGAACTGGACGGCGTTATGCCAAGCGGGGAGTACAGCATGAATTCCCTGTTGTCCCAAAGTGTGGACTTGGATGGAGACGGGCAGGAGGAGCAATACGGTCTTGGCACCTATAATTTATGCAAAATATACGGCGAACGGGATGTCCGCATCGTGGATGGTGTACCTTTTTCCTATCAGCGCCAGAATTATTCCTTGCCAGCCAGCAGCGGCAAAGTAGAAGCTGACAAGATGCTATGCTTCACTGCGTTCGAAGCTCCATTCCTATTGGTGGCACGCCAGTCTTTTCTGGCCTTTTTCAATGCGCGTGCAGGACACTGGAGCTTCAGCTGGGCAGCATCCATCCCGCTGACAGCAGTTGCGCAGGTTGGCCGGCAGGAAATCCTTGCTGCCAGCGAAGATGACCTCCTGCTGCATTTGACTTTTGATCCGTCCTTCAGCAAGGTCGTGGAATTTCGCAGTGTCGTGTTAACGAGTGCAGTGCGCAATATCCGTCATTATCACGGAAACAGTTATATTGCCACCGCCGAGGGGCTATTCCACTATGACAATGGAAATTTAAGCTTGCTGTATCGCGGAAATTGCCGGGATGTCGCAGTGAATCGCGCCGGCAAGGTAATGATCTTGCTGGACAATGGAGAACTGCTGCTTTGCAAGGAAAGAAAATTGTTGCATGAGTAAACTTGAAAAATTGACACGCCTTGTAGCTGATGGACGCCACAATGCCTTTACCTCGATGACTCGTTTTGCGGGAACCCTGTATCTGACATATCGCAGTTCTTCCGGACACGGTGCCTGCGATGGACAGATCATCCTCCTGCGCTCCCGGGACAACAGCGAAACCTGGGAAAACTTGCAGTCGCCCTTTCAATTGGATCGAAATTATTATGAAGGCTTTCTGGTAGAGTTCAAAGGTCGCCTGTTCATGTTCGCTGGTGCCTATGACGCAGACCGTCCAGTGCGGGAGCAGCTCTCAAGCACCTGGGTATCGGTCAGCGATGATGGCTGCCACTGGTCAGAAAATCAGCTGGCGGGAAAAACACACTGGCGTTTCTGGCACCCTCTGGTAATAGATGACACTATGTATGTGGCACGTTACCGCCTCCGCACCCGTGCGAATCTGCAAAGCGACGGCACGTTCCCCGCAGAGGATTGGGAAGTGGACCTGGCAGCGTCAAACGACGGCCTGCAATGGCGGAAACTGTCGGAGATTTCCAGGAATGAGGCCGGCAACGAAACGGAACTCTATTGGGACGGCAATTATCTCACTGCTTTTATACGACGGGAAAACGCGCCGTGCACATTGGGCATCAGGCAGTCAGCTCCGCCTTTTACACATTGGGATACCTGCATGGATTTTGGCGAATGCGTACAAGGCATGAGGGTGAAGAAATGCGGTGGGCGCCTGTTTATGTTCGGGCGACGCCGGGAATCCTCTCCGAATATTGGCACAATCTATTACGACCGCCGGAAAATCAGCTTCCGCAGCTACATCTTCGTGCCCGAATATCAGCGTTGGTTTGACTATCTTCAGCTGCCTGGAGCATGGGATTGCTCATATCCGGATATGATAGAACTGGATGAACAGCGAATGCTGGTCTCGTATTATTCCCAACACCCCTACCAGGGCGCAAATAACATGTCAAGCGCAGATATATTTTTGGCGGTAGTACGTTCCGATGGGGAACCGGAAATTTGTCTTGGAAAGTAGATTCTGCCTGTCGCATCATGCGGAGGAAAAATGATTGCCACAAAAACTCTGAATACTGTCATACTCGGTTGTGGTGCTATCAGCAATTTTCATCTTGCTTCCTTGCAGCGTCTGTCAAATCGGTTCCGTCTTGTCGGCGTTGCCGATTTAAATTTGCAGAAAGCCCAGAAGGCAGCGGCACCCTTTGAGGCTGAAGCAAGCAGCGATGGAATTGCAATGCTGCAACGCTTGCAGCCGGATGTAACGCTGGTGGCCTTGCCGCACTTGCTCCATTTGGAATATGGGCTGGCTGCGTTGGAAAATGGCTCTCATCTGCTGTTGGAAAAACCCATGGCGGTTTCCAGTGAGGCCTGCCGCAAGCTGTTGGAAAAGGCCGAAGCGTATGATCGCAAAATCCTGGTGGGGCACACGCATAGGTTTCGCCCTCATTTTCGCCGTGCAGCGCAAATGATTCGAGAAGGCATGCTGGGCAAGGTGGAGATGATCTTCGATGATGCCGCATCCTTTTACGATTTTGACCACCGCCCCCGTTGGTTTATGGACCCGGTCATGGCAGGGGGCGGAGCGCTTTTCAATTTGGTGCCCCACCTGCTCGACCATCTCTTGTTTCTGAACGATTCCCCTGTAGCGGAAGTATCTGCCAAACTGGCGAATCTTTACCCAGGACTGGAAATTGACACCGAATGTACTGCCATGCTGCGTTTTACCAATGGAGTGCTGGCAACTATCAATGCTAGCGTTGGCAACCGGTTGATCGAACCAGGGCGTTTGCAGTGCCGGGTTTTTGGCCGTTCAGCATCTTTGCTCATGAACGCCTTCACACCGGAAATCATCTATTGCCATGGCAATCAGCGGGAAACGATCGATTGTTCCGGACAGGTGGACCCCATTGACCTGGAATGGCTGGAACTTTACGAAGGCATAATTGCAGACAAGCCCATTCATGCCGATGGTGCCTATGGCTACCGTATCGTCCGCCTACAGGAGGCCATCAGGAAATCATCCGAGTTATCACAATGGATTTGCACAGAGGAGGAAAGCTATGCATATCATCAAAGTTGCCGCGATTGCCATTGAGGACAAGGAATATTCGTCTTTAGCCAGCAAGTTTGCAGAATGCAAACGCTGGCTCCGCCATGCACGTGCCACAGGAGTCCAATTGGCGGTATTACCGGAAACTGTAAATGTGTTTTGGGAACATACTCCCCGTAACATTGATAAAAGAAGCGGATATCTTCAAAACTGGCGTGATGAATGCCATCCGCTTATTTGCCTTGCCGCCGAATTAAAGCTTGCACTGACGGTTCCGGTATTATACAAGGACATTGACGAACGCATATATAACGCATTTTTCCTGTATGATGAAAACGGAAAAATGCTGGGTGAATACCGAAAGCAATTTCTGACTCCACATGAAGTGGCCTGCGGTGTTTGCCCAGACCCTTCACCTGCTTTGATGAAATGGAACAACCTTAAAATTGGCGGTGCCATCTGTTTTGACACCTTATATGCAGAAACCTATCAAAGGCAGGATGGCATGAACTTGTTGCTCTGCCCTTCCCGCTGGCCCGGAGGCTGCCAACTGAATTTTTTTTCCGGGATCATGAATTTTCATACTGTACTAGCCTATTCGTACTGGAGCAGAATTATAGCATCGGACGGCACGGAAGTCGCGGCAGGAGGCTACCGCAATGAAACTTTACGCTACGGCTTTGGCGTACCTGTGATTACCGCCACGATCAATTGCGACCGACAGAATTATTTTGGCAACATAAATCAAGAAAAAATGGCTGATCTGGAAGCAGAATATGGAGACCAGATAAAAATCCGTTTTGACCAACAAAACTGCTTATGGACTGTTGAATCGCTGTCACCAAACTTTACAATGCGAGACCTAGAACAAAAACATGGCCTTATTTGCCGACAAGATTATCTCGCGCAATGCGCAAGCAATATTTATCCGTAGACTACGCAGATGGACGCAAACTCCCGGGAGCAGGAATCATTATGATTCTTATGAATTTTATGTTTTATGTTTATGTTTATGTTTCTGTATAACTTCTTATGATTCTACTTGAAAAAGCGTCTTTGCGGCACTATTTTTTCGCCGGAGTCAGTATGGGGTAAATGGGAATGCACCGGAAACATACGTCCCACACGTCCAATGCTCTTCACTCAAAGCTTTTTTAACCACGAAAGGCACGAAAATTTTTATAGGGGTTGCTGCTTCGACGGATGAGCTTGCACGCGAATTTGTGATCTGGTCTATTGGTTTCTCCGACTGATCAGACGGATCGGACGGATCAAGTAGATCGGTCGGATCGGTCGGAGGAAAAAGACCGGAGTTGGCGGTACCTTAAAAGGACTGTATGCCAATGACTTGGAGCTTTCTTTTCAGAAAGATTTTCAAAAACCAGGTGTGCAAGTTACTGTCTTTGAGGGTCTTTCTCATTTTTGAGAAACTTTTTTGAGTTTTTGGTAATAGGCGAGGGAAGCCGGCTTCATGCCGGCGAGCCGCCGGCGCTCCATATCGCCTCCGACGCAATTGCGTAAAGCCGACCTTGGCACACAAGAATTTTGCCAGAGCAAGCTTATCCGTCGAAGCAACAACCCTAAAAATTTTCGTGTCTTTTCGTGTCTTTTCGTTGTTAAAAAATGGATTGTGTGCAAAGTGAGGTTAAGATGACAACTCCCAAATGGATTTTTCCTGAAGGTGCGGATCAAGTCCGCAACTGCCACGCTAAATTTGTCAAGCGTTTTGAATTAGCCACGGTTCCGCTGCGCGTTGCGCTTAAAATCGCTGCAGTCAACTATTATCGTCTAAGCATCAATGGGCGTTTGGCGGGTCAGGGGCCTGCTCGCAATACCCACGCTATCGAATTTTACGATACCCTGCAAGTAGCAGAATTCCTTACTCCCGGAATCAACACGATCGAGGTATTGGTGCGTTGCATGAATTTGGCTTGCTCTGGCGTGGCTTTGGCGGAGCCGTCTCTTTGGCTCGAACTCGAGGGAATCGTATGCAGTGACGGTACGTGGAAGGCAGGGATTGCCGACCAGGAATGGCCGTCTGATGCGCCGATCTTTTCACCGCAAAATGGCATCGCCGAATGGCGTGATCTCAGGTACGAGAATAGCGAAAGGCCAGTCAAGACCATTGTTCTGGGGCCGAAATCCATTGTTGGCGGCAAAAAATTGCTTTGCCGGGAGACCCCATTGCCATCTGAGACCACTCTGCTGCCAATTGACATACCGGTGGCGGCAACCGTGCCGGAAGCGGATCTAAGCGACCGCAAAATCGCCCACATATTTACCTATGAACCGCATGCCGCCATCAATGCCGCGCCTTTCCAGGAACTCTGCCTGCCAGGAGAACACCATGTCGTATTGCCCCAAGTAGCGGATAACGGAGGCGTTGCCATCATCGCTGATTTCGGCTGGGAATTCACCGGGCAACTGGAAGTGGATGTAACTGCATCTTCAGGCACCGTCGTGGATTTTGCCCAGGAAGATGCGCTCTGGCGCAATCGCGTGCGCGCCGATCATACGCATACCAATGCCAATTATCAGTTTTGCGATCGCAATATCTTGCGCGACGGACGCCAAATAGTCGGGCAGCAATTCATGCAGCGCGGCGGACGCATAGTTCAGCTGGTCTTTCGCAATATGACCGGGCCGGTCACCATCCATGCACTGCGCTGGATCGACCGCCGCTATCCTTTCACTAACCGCAACCGCTTTTTCTGTGGCGACTACCGGCTCAACCGGCTCTGGAATGTCTGCCGCGAAACGATTTCAGCCTGCGTAACCGATGTATTTACCGACTGCCCTTGGCGGGAACGGCTTTTCTTTACCAATGACCTTGTGGTCGAAAACCGGATTGCCCTGCAACTTTTCAGTGACGCGCGCTTGCACCGCCACGCCCTCGAGATGGTCTTTTCCGAAATCAAGCCAGGCCATCTGATGAACTGCACCTGCCCCAGTGTCGTTTTTGAAAGCGGCGAAATAAATCCGATCATGGCAAAATACTCGGTGATTCTTTCCGCCAATTTGACCCTTCCAGGCGTTTTGCTGGATTATTACATGTATACCGGAGATAGCCAAACTGTGCACAAGTTCTATCCCAGCCTCGAAACATTGTTCGGGCAATTCAAGAAAATGAAAAACAAGAAAGGCAACTTGGTTCCCCCTGATACGGCGTGGAATTTCTTTGATTGGTCGTATGAAAACAATGGGATTTCCATGGATAGACGGGAATCCTCCCTGCTGAATTTGATGTATATCATTGCAGGGAGGGATATGCTCGAACTCGCAAGCATGACCGGGCAATCTGCACCGGAGACTGCTGAAAGCCTGGATGCCATGCTGGACAAGACTCTGGAATATTTCTGGCTGCCATCGAGCAGGCGTTTGGCGCATGCCCATGATTGTGCTGCCAGTGCGCAAAATCTGAAAGAACTGGGTGTTCCCGATCCTGGTCATGCCACCGTTCCGGTCAGCAGCCGCCTTCCCCATGCTCTGGCCATTCTGGCAGGCGCCAAACCAACCCAGGACTTGCTGGACG